>RFGU01000147.1 GCA_003696955.1 Deltaproteobacteria bacterium
CTGAGCACTGCCGGCCTCCCCGGCCAAACGCCGGGGAGGGTGCGCGAGGCCTTCGCCGAGCGCTTGCGCGGCGCGGCACGCGGCGCGCCCGGCAGGGATCGAACCTGCGACATCCGGCTTAGAAGGCCGGCGCTCTATCCAACTGAGCTACGGACGCATGCCCCTCGGCGGTCGAGCCACCTTGGGCGTGGGACGTTCGTGGATGGACGGTCGAAGTGCTTCGGTCGGGGCGAGAGGATTCGAACCTCCGGCTTCCTGCACCCAAAGCAGGCGCGCTACCAGACTGCGCCACGCCCCGAGGGGTGGCAGAGCATAACCGATTCGCCCCTTGCCTGCCACGGACGCCCGCCGCCACGCCCCTTCGCACGGACCCGTGCCGGTCTGGTACCGATCGGGGGCCCGTGGACGCCTCCGCGCCGAAGTCTTTCCGCGCACGTACGCGGATCTTGCTCGCCCTCGTCTTGGCGGCGAACGTCCTCAACTACCTCGACCGCCAGGTGGTCAGCGCCCTCGAGGCGGAACTGCGGGCCGCCTTCGACCTCGACAAGATGGCCTTCGGCGCGCTGTGGTCGGCGTTCACCATCGGGTACATGACCTTCGCCCCGGCGGTGGGTTACGCGGCCGACCGCGTGCATCGGCCGCGCCTGCTGGCGCTGTGCATCCTCGTCTGGTCCGCCGCAACCTGCGCTTCAGGGCTGGTCACGACCGCTGCCGGACTCTATGCCGCCCGGTTCTTCATCGGCGTGGGCGAGGCCGGATGTCTCGTCATCGGGCCGGCGCTCTTGGCCGACGCGGTTCCAGCCCACGTACGAGGGCGCGTGCTTTCCCTGTTCTACCTGGGGATGCCCGTGGGGGGGGCCGCCGGCTACCTGCTCGGAGGCAGCGTCCGCCACTTCGGGTACGGGTACACGGTCGCCTTCCTGGTTGCCGGCCTGCCCGGGATCCTGCTCGCGTCGGCGGTGGCCCCGCGTCCCGACCCGCGACGGCCCGTGCAGCCCGCTGGCGATCCGGCCGTCCGGGCGCTCGAGCACCGCCGGCCCCCGGCGCCCCGCGACTATCTCCGGCTGGCCCGAAGGACGTCCTTCGTGGCCATCGTCCTCGCCCAGACCTTCGCCGTCGCCGTTCTGGCTCCGATCCTGCACTACGCCGTGGGCTTCTTCGAGACCGAGCGCGGGCTTTCCCCCCTCGCCGCCACCGCAACCCTGGCCGGCACGGCCCTCGTCGGCGGACTCGTGGGCGCCCCGATGGCCGGGATCGTGGGAGACCGCCTCGCGCGCACCCGGCCCGAGGCCCATGCCCTCGTGGCGGCCTTCGGCTATGCCGCCGCCGCCCCCCTCGTGGCCCTGGTCTTCGGAGCGCCCTCGCCGTGGGTCTTCGTGCCGGCCCTCTTCGGCGCCTCCACCCTCTTGTTCGCATGCATGCCGGCCGTCAATACGCAGATCTCCCTGGCGGTCCCCGACAACCAACGGGCCATGGCCTACGCCCTGGCGGTGTTCGTCCTGCACCTGCTCGGGGACATGGCGGCCCCGCCGCTCTTCGGACGATTCGCCGACGCCGTGGGAACGGGCCGGGCGTTCGTGACCTTCTCGGTCCTGCTCGCGGCCGCCGCCTTCGCCGCCTTCGTGTCGGCACGAGCCATGCGCGAGCGCACCGAGTAGGCTCGTCCCGTGCATCCGGTCCTCTTCCGGCACCCCTGGGGTGAAGCCCAGTCCTACGGCACGCTCATCCTCGTGGGCGTGCTGCTGACGATGGTCGGCGTGCGCTACGATCTTCGCCGTCGCGGACTCGGAGCCCCCACGCCGGGAACCCTGCTCCTCGACCTGTACCTCGCTCTCGCCGCGGGCGTCATCGTCGGCGGGCGTCTGCTCTTCGTCCTCACCACGCCCGAGCGGTATCTGCGAGATCCGCTCGCCGCGTTCGCCATCGCCCCCACCGGATTCGTGTTCTTCGGCTCCCTGGCGGGCATGGTCGTAGCGGTCTTCGTCCTGTGCCGCATCCGTCGTCTGCCGGCAGGGCCCATGTTCGACGTCGTCGCGACCTGGACACCCATCGCCCACGCCTTCGGCCGACTTGGATGTTTCGCTGCCGGCTGCTGTTACGGCGCCCCCACCGACCTTCCATGGGGCGTTTCCTTTCCCCCCGACGCCATCGTCTTCGAAGACCCGCGGATTCCCCATGCAGGCCCTTCGACCACGGTCCCCCTCCACCCCGTCCAATTGTACGAGGCCGCCCTTCTGCTCGGGATCGCCGCTGGGTTGGTCGTCCGCCGGCTGCGCGGCGTTCCGCCACCGTGGAGCCAGGCCGCGCTCTACGGCGCCGCGTACGGGTTCGGCCGCTTCCTCCTGGAGTTCTTGCGCGGAGACGCCGATCGCCGGTTCCTGGCCGAGGTTCGCCTGCCGGCCCTCGCACGCATCCTACACGTTCCCGAGGATGCGCCCCTCTTGCTGTCGACGTCGCAGGCCGTTGGGCTGGCCGTCGGGATCGGCGCCGCCTCGATCTACGTCCACGTTCAGCGGCGGCGCGCTCGCGCGTAGAACGTGCGATTGGCCGGCGTGCTCGGCCTTCGTCGCCCGTCTCGACGCCGGCCGGGCATCGGCTATCCTTCCGCGGCCGTGACGCCCAACGCCCCGTCCCGCCGATCCCGCATCCTCCTCGCAGCCGCCGTCGCCGCCGTCGGCCTGGCGCTGGATCTAGCGACCAAACAATGGGCGTGGGAGACGTTGCGCGACGGAACCGAAATCGCCGTCATCGACGGCGTCCTCTACTTCGAGTTCGGCTTCAACACGGGAGCTGCATTCAGCCTCCTGCGAGACGCCGGTTGGGCGCGCTACTTCTTCATGGCCGTCACCTTGGGGGCCGTGGCCTACATGATCCACCTGGCCCGCACCTTGCCGACCCGCTGGCCGTCGGCGTTCGTGGCGATCGGGCTCATCACGTCGGGAGCCCTGGGCAATCTCCATGATCGCATCTTTCGAGCCATGCCCATGTTCGGCAAGATCGAGCATGGCGTCGTGGACTTCATCAAGGTCTACTATTGGCCCGGCAAGCCGTGGCCAACCTTCAACATCGCTGACGTGAACCTGGTCTTGGGCGTGGGGCTGTTGCTGCTCTACATGTCCCGCCACGGCGAGGCGATCGAGGACGCGGACGAGGCGGCGCCCGAGGACGAAGGGGCGGCCGCCCCCGCCTCTGGCGCCGGCTGACGGTATCTTCGCGCTCGCGTACACGTCACGGCGCGCTCGCGGGCGCGGATCACCAGCCGCACGTGCGGCCTTGGTTCTGCTCCTCGAGCCACGCCGCGAGGGGCGCGAAGTACTCCACGAGGGGGGCCGCATCCATCTTGCGCGTTCCCGTGAGCTTCTCGAGGGCGTCGGGCCAGGGCCGCGAGGCGCCGAGTTCGAGCATCGCCCGCAGCTTGGCACCGGCCTCCTTGCTGCCGTAGATGGAGCACGTGTGGAGGGGCCCTTGGTGCCCGGCCGCCTCGCACAGCGCCTTGTGGAACTGGAACTGCAGGATGTGGGCGAGGAAGTAGCGCATGTACGGAACGTTGGCCGGAATGTGGTACTTCGCCCCCGGATCGAAGTGTTCCTCGGTGCGCGGCACCGGTGCGGCGACCCCCTGCACCTCGGTGCGCAGCTTCCACCACCCCGCGTTGTAGGCGTCGGGCCCGATGTCGCCGGCGAAGACGCGCCATCGCCAGCCGTCGACGAGTTTGCCGAAGGGCAAGAACGCGATCTTCTGCAACGCGTCCTGCATCTGCTTGTTGAGGATCCCCGCCTCGTCGACCTTCACGCCCTCGATGAGCCCGATCTTCTCGAGGTACTCGGGCGTGATCGAAAGGGCGATGGCGTCCCCGATGGCCTCGTGGAATCCATCGTGGGCCCCGGCCTGGAAGAGCACGGGCAGGCGGTAGTAGTAGTGGTAGTAGTAGTTGTGCCCGAGTTCGTGGTGGATCGTCACGAAGTCCTCGTGGTCCACCTTGATGCACATCTTGATCCGTAGGTCGTCGGAGAGATTCACGTCCCACGCGCTCGCATGGCAGACGACCTCTCGGTCGGCGGGCTTTTCGAACATCGATCGCTCCCAAAAGGTCTTGGGCAGCGGATCGAGCCCAAGGGACACGAAGAACCCCTCGGCCGCCTTGACCATCTTGATCGGATCGTAACCCTTGGCCTCGAGCGCCCGGGTGATGTCGAGTCGGGCTGCGCCGGGGTTCGGCTCGACCATGGGGTAGATATTCGACCAGTCCTGGGCCCACATGTTGCCGAGCAGATGGGCGGGGATCGGACCGTCGAGGGGGACCTTGTCGCCGTAGACCTCGTGAAGCTTCGCGCGCACGTGGCAGTGCAGCGCCCGGTAGAGCGGCTCGACCTGCTTCCACAACCGCTCGACCTCCCGTTCGAACTCCTCGGGGGACATGTCGTAGCGCGAGCGCCAGATCTCGCCCATGTCGCGATACCCGATGGCCTTGGCGCCCTCGTTGCCGAGTTCGACGAGCCGCTGGTAGAGGGGCCGCATCGGCGGCGAGATGGTGCGCCACCCCACCCAGGCGTCGAGCAGCTCCGTCTCGTCGCGGCTCTCGGCGAGGACCCGGGAAAGTTCCCCGAGATCGCGGCAGACCTCCTTGCCCCCCTGCTTCTTGCAGTACTTGCCCTTCCCGTACATCCCTTCGAGCTTTGCGGCGATCCGTGCAAGTTCCTCGCGTTTTTCGGCGTCCGGCGGCGCCGGCAAGGTCGCCGTCCGTTGCAGAAGTTCGATCTGCCGCCGGGTGCTGGGATCGAGCGCATCGAGCACCGGCCGGAACTTCGCCGATTTCGAGATGGCCTCGGTCTCGTAGGCCATGACCGCGGCGTTGGCCTCGGCCGCCTTCGCTTCGGTCTCGTCGGTGATGTTGGTGCTCTTCTCCCACTCGGCCTTGGACGCCGCCACCCACAGCTTACGAAGGTTGGCGTCCACCTCGGACACGAAGGCCTTGGCCTCTTCGACGAGCTTCACGCGCTCGGGATCGGGCTTGGTGTCGGCGGCCTGCGCCTTCGCGTCCACGGGGTCTTTGCCTTCGCCGGCCGTCTTCTTGTCGCCGCCGCAGGCTCCGACCGCAAGGGCGAGGGCGAGGATCGTAGGGGCGGACAGGGACGAGCGGGCGCTGCGGATACGACGCATGGCACCCGCGACGGTACGCCGGGACCCCGGGACGGTAAAGCCCCGCATCCGCCCGAGCCCGGCCCCCCCGGCCCGGGTGCGATGTGCTACGAAGCGGGCCGCCGTGCGGATCGCCTACGTCTTCGATCACCGGCTGCCCTCCACCGGTGCCGACACCGAGCAACTCGTCCACATGGTGGCGGCCCTCGGAGAGGCCGGTGCGGACGTGGAACTGGTGCTCCCCCGGATCCCGGGCCGGCAGGTGCCCTCGCCCGACGATCTCGCGGCCTACTACGGCGTGCCCCCGTCCTTCCGGGTCCGGGCGCTGCCCGGCCCCTTCCCCACCGTGCGCGCCCTCGAGAAACCGGGCTTCGCGGCCGTGGGCGCCCTCGCCCGGGCGGTGCGGACGGCGGACCTGGTCTACACCCGCAATCTCCCCACGGCCGTGGCCGTCCGTCTCGCGGGCGGGCCGCCGGTCCTCTTCGAGACGTACCGGCCGTGGCCCGACCAGTATCCGGCGAGCCGGTGGCTCTTTCGGGGCCTTCTTCGCGCGCGCGGCTCGTTTCGCATGGTGCTCCATTCGCACTACGCCATGGAGCGCTTCCTGCGTGCCGGATTGCCCGCCGATCGCATGCTCGTGGCCCACAACGGGTGGGATCCAAGGAAGTTCGAACCGCGACTGTCCAAGCACGAGGCCCGAACGCGGCTCGGACTTCCCATGGACAGGCCCCTGGTCGTCTACACCGGTCGGATCACCCCCAAGAAGGGCTTGCTCGGCGTGCTCGACATGGCCCGCCGCCTGCCCCACGTCACGTTCCTGCTGGTCGGGTCCGAAGGGGAGGGCTCCGTCGAGCGCGAGGCCCGGTCCATGCCCAACGTCCGCGTGGAGGGGTGGACCGACCTGGCGTCGCTGCCGCCCTACCTCTACGCCGCGGACGTCCTGCTGATCCCGCCGACCGCCGCCCCACTCTCCAAGGTGGGCAACACCGTCCTACCGATCAAGACGTTCCCGTACATGGCAAGTGGCCGAGCCATCTTCGGACCGCGCTCGCCCGACCTGGCCGAGATCCTCCGCCACGGAGACAACGCCTTCCTGGTCGAACCGGACGACTGGGACGCGGCGACGGCGGGCCTGCGTTCTCTGCTCGAAGATCCCGAGACGGCCGAGCGCCTCGGTCGCCGCGCGCGTGCCGACGCCGAAGGTGGCACCTGGCAGGCACGCGCCCAGCGGGTCCTCGACTTCGCCGCACCCATGATTCGCACCGCCTGACCCACACCGTCCGACGTACACCGCCTTCCATGACCACCCGTCCCAAGGTCGCCCTGTTCTCGACGAACTTCCTCGAATACAGCCAGACGTTCGTCTACGACGAGCTTCGCCATCACGAGCGCTACGACGTGGACGTCTACTGCATGCGGCGGCTGAACGCCGACCGATTCCCGTGGCCGAGCGTCCACGTCATGGAAGGGGCCAGCGGGCCCGCAGCCCGACTCGATGCAGCCTTGTGTCGGGTCACCACGTTGAGCGCCCGCCGTTACCGTGCCCTCGTCCGCGGCGACTATGCCCTGTTCCACGCCCACTTCGGGCCGGGATCGGTCTACGCCCTGCCCTACGCCCGGGCCCTGCGCAAGCCCCTCGTCGTGACGGTGCACGGCTACGACGTCCCGCTGTTGTTGTCGGACCGCAGGTATCATCCGCGCTTTTGGCGGTACGCGGCGGCAGCGCCCCTGCTGCGCCGCACCGTGACGCGGTGGCTCGCAGCCTCCACCGAACTCGCCGAGATGCTGGTGGACCTCGGTATGCCCTCGGATCGGGTCTTCGTCCACCGACTCGGCGTGGAGATCCCCCAGGAGGATCCCTTGCCCCCCCGCACGCCGCGTTACCTCCTCATGGTGGGACGCTTCGTCGAGAAGAAGGGATTCGTGTACGGCCTGCGTGCCTTCGCTCGAATCGCCCATCGCTATCCCGACGTGGAACTCCACCTGATCGGCGGCGGCGATCTCGAGGGGACACTGCGCGACGCCGCCGCGGCCCTTGGCATCGCGTCGCGAGTGCGGTTCCTCGGGGTCTTGCCCCACGCGGAGGTGCTCGCCACCATGGCGCGAGCCTACGCGCTCGTCGCCCCGAGCGTCGTGGCGGGCAATGCCGACCGGGAGTCGGGGCTCATCGTCGTCAAGGAGGCGGCGGCCCGGGGCGTGCCGGCCGTGGGCACCTGGCACGGGGGGATCCCCGAGATCATCGACGATGGAGAGACGGGCTTTTTGGTCCCGACCCGCAACTCCCCGGCGCTCGCCGAGAAGATGGCTGCGTTGCTCGACGACCCCCACGCCCGCGATCGCATGGGACGCGCAGCCCGGGACAAGATGCGACGGTGCTACGATCTACGTGCTCGCGTCCGCGATCTCGAGCGTCATTACGATGACGTCGTCGCGGGCACGTGAGACGACGACGGCGCGTCCCGAGAGCGCAGATCGCCTCGCCCGCGGCCGCACCGCACGCCGAGCCGTGCGATGTCGCGCCCGGGCGCACGCCCACGAAGGCATGCCATACCTACCCCTAACGGTAGTTCAGCGTTAGGTCCATGGTGGGTACACTGCCCGAGCCCGCCACGTCTACGGGGCGGGGTGATTCCAAAGGTGGACTCTGGACCGACAGCCGCGACCGGCAAGCCCCTCGACGGAACGCGCGTCCTCGTCGTCGAGGACGACCCCATGGTTGCCAAGGCCATCGTCCGGGCCCTCGCCCGCAGCGGTGCCGACGTCACGAGCTGCGACGGCCTCGAACGGGCGTACGCCGAGTTGCAAGAACCCGACAACGCCTTCGACGCGGCCGTGGTCGACGTCGGGTTGCCGGACGGCACGGGCTTCAGCCTCGTATCCGCCCTGCGCAGCCACGGCTGCCCGTGCGCCTGTGTCGTGGTGACGGGCATCGTCGACGCCGGGGTCGTGCGCAAGTGCATCGACGGCGCCGTCTCCGCACTCCTTCCCAAGCCCTTCGAGACCAAGGCCCTCGTGGACGCCACCCGACAGGCCGCCGAGCAGACCCGCCTGTGGCGAAACTGGTGCGACGCGGTCGGGCTGGCCGAAGCCAATCCCGGCGTCTTGGAGATCGGGGACACCGAACGGCTCGTGGAGGCATTGGTCCAGCGCGGTCAGCTCACCGGCCGCGAGCGCCAGACCCTCGATCTGTTGCTCAAGGGCGCCCAGAACGTGGAGATCGCCGAACACCTCGGAATCTCGGCGAACACCGTCAAGTACCACGTCCGCAACCTGCTGCGGAAGCTCGGGTTCGAAAGCCGCACGGATCTCTTTCGTACCCTGGCCCGCAAGCGCGGCAACTGAGCCGGGAGGCGGGCCCGCGTCGCCGCCGTCCCGCTCCGCGGCGTAGCACGGAGACCCCATTCGGCGTACAACGTCGGTGCGATGCGCCGCGCACGACCCTCCCGTCCGCCCGCGCGATCTCCGGCGTGGCCTGCGCTCGTCGGGGCGATGGGGCTTTTCGCCTGCGCCCACGGTCGGTCACCCGAGCCGCCCCCGCCCCCGGCGGACGACCGGGCAGCGGACGCGGACCGGCTTCCCGCCTTCGACGCTGCCCGTCCGAAGTCCGCAGAGCCCGCCGACGTTCCCTTCGAGCGGTACCACGTGCTCCTTGGCGATGCGCCCGTGCGTGGGCCGGAGGACGCCAAGGTCACCATCGTGATGTTCAGCGACTTCGAGTGCCCGTTCTGCAGGCAGGGGTACGAGGTCCTCGAACGGATCCGGCAGGCCTACGGCGACGACGTACGGGTCGCCTACAAGGCGTTTCCCCTGGACTTCCACGAACACGCCCTGGCCGCCGCCGCCGCCGCCGAGAGCGCCCGCGAAGCGGGGCGGTTCTGGGCCTTCTTCGACGCCATGTTCGCCCAATCGGAGGTCACGGTGGAGACGATTCTGGCGGCGGCCCGAGCCGCCGGTCTCGACCCCGGTCGGGTGCGAGCCGACATGCAGGCCCGCCGCGGCATCACGCGCGTGGCCCGCAATCTGCGCCAGGGCCGGAGACTCGGCGTTTCGAGCACGCCCACGTTCTTCGTCAACGGCCGCATGATCAAGGGGGCCCAACCCTTCGATGCCATGTCCGCCCTGGTGGAGCAGGAGATCGCCCTCGCCAAGCGGTGGCAGGCCGCCGGCGTCCCGGCGGACGGCATCTACGCCCACGCCATCGCGGACGGCTATCGCCGGGTCGAGTACCGCAAGCGCAAGGGCCCCGATCCCGACGGCGTCTACCGCGTGCCGCTCGGCGATGCCCCGGTCCTCGGCCCGCCCGACGCACCGGTCACGTTGGTGATCTTCGGCGACTTCGAGTGTCCCTTCTGCGTCGTCGGTCACGAGGTCGTGGCACAACTGGCGGCGACCTACGGCGAGAAGCTGCGGATCGCATACAAGCACTTCCCCCTGCCGTTCCACGAACACGCCATCTTGGCGGCTCGGGGCGCCCTCTTCGCCCAGGCCAAGGGCAAGTTCTGGCCGTACTACGACGCCGTGTACGCGCGACGCGCCGACCTGTCGGTCGATGCGCTCGTCGAGATTGCGCGGGATCTCGGGCTGTCCCCCGACGCATTCCGTAAGGCCCTGTACGACGACGGTCGGGACGACCGGATCCTGCGGGACATCCGGCAGGGCATGGAACTCGGCGTGTCGGGTACGCCGGCGTTCTTCGTCAACGGCCGACCGATCGTCGGGGCCCAGCCGCCTGCCGCGTTCATCCTGCTCATCGAGGAGGAACTTTCGCGGGCGGCCGACCTGCGCGAAGCCGGCGTGCCGCCGGAGCGGCTCTACGACGAACTGACGCGACGTCCCCTCGACGAGATTTCCGCGGACGACGAGCAGCGGTGAGCCGACGGCCGCCTCGGTCCGAACGACGACGGACCGAAGGCACGAACCGGCGCACGCCGTGGAGACGCCGGACGCCTATTCGCCTTCGGACTCGTTCGTACCGCGTGCGACGTACGCCCGCAGTGCACGAAAGGCGAGATCGGCGTCGGTCTCGCCGAGCCCGTAGTTCGCCATCTGCTCGCGCGCGTAGCGACGGCGCTCCTCGAGGGAGGCACCGCTCAGTTCGAGGGCGAGGGCCCCTGCAAGGGCCACGAACCCGCCGGGCAGGGCGCCCTCGTCCGCGCCCTCGTACGTCGCAACGAGGCGGGTGATCGCGGGGGCGTCTCGGCGATCGACGGCATCGAGAAGGTCGAGCCCCTCGCGCACGCCGGGGGGTGCGTCGGCGGCTCGACGCCGCACGTCGGCCCAAAAGGCGGTCCCCGAAAGGCGCACGTACGGTTCGGTCAAGCGAAACACCTCGTAGACCGCCGTAAGGTACGAGCCCCAGGAGGTCTCGCCACGGTCGAGGGCGGCCGCCGTCTCCCGATAGACGCGCATGGGTCCCACCGAGACGCCCCCTTCCGGCGTTCGGGCAACGCCGCCTTCCTCGAAGTCGCGCAAGAGCCACATGGCCTGCTCCGGCTCGAAGAGCACGTGGGGGTCGCGATAGTCCCCGATGCCCCGGCGCGGATAGGGCACCCGCTCGATGCCCCCGAAGACTTCGATGACCGGAAGGGGCGTCCACCAGATGGCCAGCAGCATCTCGGCCGAGTCCCGAAAGAAGCGCGTACGTTCGGCTCCGGTGTCGAGGCGCGGGTGCGCGTCGCTGTTGGGGGCGAACCGTGACACGAAGGGATGCAGGATCCTGCGGTTGGCCACGATGAGGCCGTGGATCTGCCCGAGGTCGGAGATTCCGAGGATCTCGAGCTGTTCGCGGGCATCGGGCCACTCGAAGACGGTGGCGTCGGGCAGCCGGACGGGTCCGTCCGCCGAGGCCAGGATCACCCAGTCGCGCTCGCCGATCCGCATGATGAGGTAGTCCTCGAACGCCTCGTCCACGGCCGCGAGCACCGAGAGGATGAGATCGTTGGAGATCTCGTAGCCCTGAAGCCACTGGGCGAAGATCCCTCCCGGCGCCAGGTAGCGCTTGGCCTCGGCGTAGAACTCCCGCGTAAACAGGCTCGCCACCCCCGAGACCCAAGGGTTCGTGGGCTCGGAGACGATGATGTCGTAGTCGCGCGCCGCCGCGGCGAAATACGCCTTGGCGTCGTCGAACCACATATGGTTTCGCGGATCGTCGTAGGCCCTGTGGTTGACGGCGAAGAAGAACTTCCCGCCCCTGACCATCTCGGGTTCGATCTCGATGGTGTCGAGCCGTTCGAGGTGTGCCGAACCGAGGAGCGTGTGGCACGTAACGCCCGAGCCGAAGCCGATGAGGGCCGCCGTCTTGGCCGTGGGATGGACCGAAAGGGGCAAGAGCCCGACCAGGAACTGGTTGGGCTCGTCGCCCGCCAGGTCGGGGCCGATGCTCGGATCGCGTCCTTCGGGGAACCGTTCGAGCACCACCGAGGCGTCCGGTTTGCCGTTCGTATAGATGATCCGGTGCCCCGGCCGTTCCGTGTTCTCCACCACGGTCACGCTGGCGGTGCGACCGTCCCGGTAGGAGAGGATCTCCAGGTAGTCGGGCAGGCGAAACCGTCCCTTGCGAAACACCGTCGACGTCAGGATCCGCGGATCCATGGGTACGAGCATCCCCAGGGCCGCGACGGCCGCCGTCGCGACGGCCGCGCGACGCCGCAGTTTCGTGACGCCGGCCGCCACGGCCTCGGCCGGAGCGGCCTTGGCCAGCAGCCAGATCCCGAGCCCCATGTCCACCAGCGCCCCGAGGACGATGACCCCTTTGAGCCCCACCACCGGCAGCAGGACGATGCCCGCGGCCACCGCCCCCGTGATCGACCCCAGGGTGTTGACCCCGTAGACGCGGCCCACGACACCCTCGGGCTCGCCCCGCCGAAGCAGGACGTGGGTGAGCAGGGGCAGGGTCATGCCGGCGCAGAAGGTCGCCGGCAGCATGATCATGAGGCACACGAGGTAGCGCAGGACGTTGAAGCCGATCCAGGTGGCCATGGTGCGACCGTCCGGATCCGACAGGAGCCAGGCCATCGCGCCCGTGGCCGCCATGTAGAGGGGGAGGGTCGCGACGGCCGCCATCCCCATCACGAGCTGCACGAAGGCCAGCACCAGTTCGGGAAACCGGTACCGGTCCATGCGCCGCCGCACCCAGAGGCCTCCGAGGGCAAGGCCCAGCACGAAGGCCGACAGCATGACTTCGAAGGAGTGGGTGGCGCTGCCGATGATCATGGACAAGAGCCGGATCCATCCGATCTCGTACATGAACGAGGACAGTCCGGTGCCGAAGGCGACGGCGAGGAAGAGCAGGCCGAGGGTCCGCCGCTCACCGGACGTGGCCCGCGCGCCCTCGATGACGGGCATGGCTTCACGGTCGCGCAGGGCCACCAACAGGATCAGGATG
The DNA here is from genome assembly GCA_003696955.1 of Deltaproteobacteria bacterium. GTDB lineage: Bacteria > Myxococcota_A > Polyangia > Nannocystales > Nannocystaceae > J032. The sequence continues at coordinate 12,524 of RFGU01000147.1, forward strand.
TTCAGCACCCCCGCGACCGCCAAGGTGCCCGGAAGGCCGAGGAACGCCACGCCCACGAACCCCGACAAGATCGCACCCAAGGAGGCGCCCAAGCTGTTCGTGAAGTACAGGAAGCTCAGGATCTCGCCGGAGTGGGCGGGATCCCGGCGCAGGATCCCCACGCTCATCACCGGGAACGTCATCCCGAGCAGGATGCACGGCCCCACGATGAGGGATGCCGCCAGGAGCCACTTGGCGGCCTCGACGCCCGCGCCGCCGCCGAACGCCGGGAACAGGACGTCGTAGGCCAGCCGCGTGACGAGATCGAATACCGTCGGAAACGCGAGGGCATAGAGCCCGATGCATCCCTCGATGAGGCCGTAGGCGACGACCGGGCGACGGATCCGATGGACGTAGCGACCGGCCAGCAGGGCCCCGGCGGACATGCCTCCCATGAAGAGCGCAAGCACGAGGACCTGGGCCGTCGCAGCGCTGCCGACGAATTGCCGGATGTAGCGCGACCAGATGGACTCGTAGACGAGTCCGCTCATCCCCGAAAGGAAGAACAGGAGGAACAACGTGCGATGGCGCGCGATGGGACCGGAGGCTGGGCCCGACATGGCGTCCGACGATAGCGGCCCACGCGCCGCGATGCTATGTTCGGCCGTCCATGCAGCACCGCATCACGCACGGCCTCGGAGACCTGACGAAAGCCCGATCGGTGGTGGAGCAGGCGTTCTCCACCTACCGGGAGCGACTCGCCGACTACGAACCGAACCTCGCATGGCAATCGGATCGGCGCGCCGAGGTGACCTTTCGCGTGATGGGCAAGTCGATGCGGGTCGCCATGGAACTCGACGAGCAGGACGTGGTGGTCGAGGGCAAGCTGCCCCTCGTGTTCCGCCCCTTCCAGGGCAAGATCCTGGGTGTCCTCGAGCGCGAGGTGAAGGCCTGGGCCGAGCGGGCGCGCACCTCCGCGGACGGCGATACACCGCAGGGCTGAGGCGGCGCGCCGCCCCGTCCGGCGTCAGTTGGCGGCGAGCTGGGGCGCCGCGATGCCGCGGATCTGCGGCAAGGCCGCCTTCAAGCGGCGCTCGATCCCCTGACGCAAGGTGGCCTGGGCGCTCGGACAACCCACGCAATTGCCCGTAAGCCGCAGGTGCACGACGTCGTCGATCACGTCGAGCAACTCGATGTCCCCTCCGTCGGCCACGACCAGGGGACGGCAGTCGTCGAGGACCCCGCGCACGGCCTCGACGAGGGCGTCCCCGTCGAGGCGTGCACCGTCGGCCACCGGGGAGGCCGACGGCTCGGGACCGGATTCGAACGGCGACTGGACGGGTCGGTCCGCGACCACGTCGAGCCTGACGCGCGGGCGGGCATCGGTGGCCGCGGCGCCCGTCGCCGCAGACGGCCGGTCGGCCGACGCCGTCTCCTCCGCGTCCTCCGGGACCGGCACGGCGCCCGGACCGAGCCGGCCGTAGCCCATGTCGGCGTACCACTTCTCGAGCCGCTTGCGCTCACTGTCCCACATGGGCGGATCGGGCACGCGGTCGGGCCATGGAGGCAACGGCGCGCTGACGGGCACACGATCGAGGCCCACGAGGCGACGGGACCGGTCCACCGCCGTCCCCACCACCCGTAGGGCCCGGGAGTTGGAGGAACGGGTGCGCGAGACCACGACGTCGAGGCCGCGCACGGCGATGCGGTGCGCGAGTCGCAACAGCATGGAAACCTACGTAGCCGCGGCGGCGAAGCCGGTCAAGCCCCCGTGCGCCAGGCAGGTGCTCCACCGTTCCACCGCGCCGCCGGTCCGACGGGCCGTGCACGACGGAGACTCGGGGGCCACGATGGCCGGCCCGCGACCCTCGGGCCCTGCTCGGACGCACACGGCGCCCCATCGACGCCCTGCTAGACTGCGCGCCATCCCACCGATGCCCTCCCGCCTCGCACGTTCGGTCGCACGGTTCATCGGCTGGATCGCAGCGACCCGTGGACGGGCGGCCGCATCCCTCCTCGCGGTGCTCGTGCTGGCCGCGGGGGCGGGCGTCTTCGCCCGGGGGCTTCGGGTGGACACCAACCTCGAGGCCCTCCTCTACCCCACCGACCCCGCCATCGCCGCCCTCGAGGAGCTCCGGGCGCGACAAGGGTCGACCGACTACCTCTACGTCGCCGTACGCAGCAAGGACCCCCAGGCCAAGGGGCGCTTCCTCGCGGACGTCGCCGAACGCATGCGCACGTGGCCGGATCTGGTGGAACTTTCCACCGGTCGCGATCTGACGCCGCTGCGCGACCACGCCTTGTACTTCCTCTCCATCGGCGACCTCGAGCACCTGCGGGACGAACTCGAACGCCTGCGAAGGCGCGAGGTGGCCCGGGAGATGGCCGCAGGCGTCGGCGACGGCGACGTGGCCCTCGATGCCGTCGTCGTCGAGGACGACTGGGACGCCGATCCGAGCGAGTGGGGGGAGGACGAAGGGGATGCCAGCGACACCGCCTCGCCGCCAACGATGCGCACGGGCGAAGACGACGACACGAAGGACGACGACATCGGCGCGTTGCTCGCCCGCTACCGGGAGCGCCTCGCGGGCATCGAGGTGCTTCCCCCCGGCGACCTCGACCTCATCTGGCCGGCCGAGGACGCCGAGGGGCGCCTGCCTTGGCCCGAACGCGTAGAGCGCCCGTTCATCTCGGCCGACGGCGAGGTGCAGGTCATCCGCGCACGCCTCGAACGTCCCGCCACCGACGTGGCGTACGCCCGCGAGGTCTCGGCACGGGTCCAGCGGATCTTCGACGACCTCGATCCGGCGACCTATGCCCCGGACATGCTCGCCAAGATCGGCGGGCCCTACATGGCGGCACGGGAGGCCAATGCCATCCTGAAGGACCTGCGAAACGCGACGACCGTCTCGGGGGGCCTCGTGGCGGCCGTCCTGCTCGTCTCGTTTCGACGCATCCGGGCCCTCGCGCTCGTGCTCCTCCCCATCGCCGTCTCGACGGTGTTCACCTTGGCCGCCGCAAGGATCCTCCTCGGCGAACTCAACGTGCTGACGGCGTTCTTGTTCGCGGTGCTGCTGGGCATCGGGGTGGACTTCGCCGTTCACCTGTACGCGGTACGCGAGCGCCACGGTCGCACGGCACGCTGGCCCGACGTGGTGCGCCATCACCTCCGCCCGCTCACCGCGGCCATGGCCACCACCGTCGGCAGCTTCCTCGTGCTGGAGATCGCCCGATTCAAGGGTTTTCGCGAGTTCGGAGCCATCGCCGCCGTGGGCGTGGCAGTCAGTTACGTCCTCGCCCTCGTGCTCGTTCCGGCCATCGACACCGTGTTCGGCCCGTACCGTGGAAGCGAGGCCGGCTCGTCCCGTCGTCTCGCCGTTGCCGCCGAGCGTGCGTTGCGACGCCTTCGCTGGCCCATCGTCGCCGCGTGCCTGATCGTCGCCGTGTGGGGTACGCCGCGCGTGGGCTTCGAACGGGACCTGCGCAACCTGCGAGCGCCGGAATCCAAGTCCGAGAAGGGCGTGCCCTACTCCCGCGCCCTGGGCAAGAAGACCTCGGGGACCCCGGTGATCGTGCTCGCCGACGACGCCCGCCAGCTCGACCGCGCCGTCGATGCGCTCCGCCGCGACCGAAGCACGATCCTCTTCGGGAACGAGCCGTGGATCCGCGACGTGGTGAGCCTGTCCCTCTACATGCCGAAGGACCAGGAACGCAAACAGGCGATCTTGCGCGAGATCGGTGAACGGGCCGACAAGCTGCTGGGCCTTTTGCCGACGACGGGAGAACGTGCACGCTTTCGGTCCCATCTCGAGGCCTTGCGGCGCCTGGCCTCCGCACCGCCCTTGCGCCGTGAGGATCTGCCCGACTGGGCGCGCCTTCCGTTCCTCGAACGGGACGGCCACGACGATCGCATCGCCCTACTCTATACCCGTGAACGGCCCTACGATCTCGATCAGGTGCAGGCGGTACGACGGCGTTTCGACCTGGTCACGCAGGACACGGGCGTTCGAGGCGCAAGTTCCCGGTTCGTGCTCGCGGATCTGTCGGTCGAGGTGGAAAGGGACGCCCGACGGCTACCACCCTACGCGATCGCGGCCATCTTGCTGCTCATCTGGATCGATCTTCGGCGGCCGACCGCCACCACGATCTGCTTCGGTAGCCTCGCCCTCGGCCTGGGCGTCACCTTCGGCGTCATGGGACTCGCCCCACTGCCGGTCAATTTCTACAACCTGGTCGTGATGCCGGCGGTCGTCGGGCTCGGCATCGACGCAAGCATCCACCTGTGGCACGCCCGCCGCCGGGGCCGGGCGACGACCGCCGCCACGTCGAAGGCCGCCCTCGTCGCGGCCCTCACCACGGCGGGTGGATTCGCGGGGCTCGCCGTGGCCGACCATCGGGGCCTTGCGTCCATCGGCCACCTCGGGATCCTCGCCACCTGCGCCTGCGTCTTCGTGGCCGTCGCCCTGCTCGGCGCGCCGGGGGGTTCGCCGTCCGGTACGGACGGGACGTAACCCTCGCCCCGTCGAGCCGGACGATCCCACCCATCGCCGGCTGCCGCCGGACCATCCGCCCTACTGCGCCTGCCCCTTCGCTCGGTCCTTTGGGCCGGTGTCGGGCTCGTCGTCCTTCGTGAGGATCCGGAACTCGGTGCGGCGGTTCTTCGCCCGCCCCTCTTCGGTGTCGTTCGGCGCAATCGGCTCGTCCGGCCCGGCACCGCGCACGCGCAAGCGCGACGGATCGATGCCGCCACGCACGAGGTAGTCGCGGACGGCCTCGGCCCGGCGGCGCGAAAGTTCGAGGTTGAACTCCCGGGTGCCCACGTTGTCGGTGTGGCCGACGATCTCCACCCGGATCTCGGGGAACTCCTTGAGCACTTCGATGGCCTTGTCGAGCACCGGCTTGGATTCCGGCTTGATCGTGGCCTCGTTGAAGTCGAACTCGATGCCCTCGATGACCCCGGAGAACTCCTTGACGGGCTCGGGGAGCTCGTCGGGGCAGCCGTCGTCGTCCTGGTAGCCGTTCTTCGTCTCGGGCTCGTCCACGCACGCGTCGTCCGGATCCAAGATCCCGTCGCCGTCGGTATCGGGGATCGGGCAGCCGTCGGGCGCCACCCCCGGCACCTTCGGGCACGCATCGTCCCGGTCGAGGAACCCGTCGCCGTCGGTGTCGCGGCGCGGGCAGCCGTCGGGCGCCACCCCAGGCTCGTCGGGGCAGGCGTCCTTCGCGTCCACGAAGCCGTCGCCGTCCCGATCGGGTGGGGGTGGCGGCTCGGGACGTTTCGGGACCCGGTAGGTGAACGAGACGCCGAAGAGCACCTCGAAATGGTGGGTGACGTCGTTCTGCCGGGCCGCCTTGGCGCCCATGAGATGACGCCCTTCGAGCCGCAATGCCACGAAGCGGTGAGCAAACAACTCGACGCCGACGCCGTAGTGCGCGATGGGGTCCACGTCCCGCCCCACCACGTCCATCGCCGACCGTACGCCCATCAGGCCGAAGCCGCCGAGGGCGAACGGGGAGATCCGGTAGCCGGGCAGCCGCAGGATCGGGTGCCCCCGAAACCCGTAGAGCAGAACCGGGTCGTTCGTCGCCGTGCGCGCAAACGTGGGGACGACGTTGCCTTCGATCTCGAGCCCGAGGAACGAGAGGGGAAAGTAGGCGAAGCGCAGTCCCCAGTCGCCGATCCCCACCTTCCACAGGGGCTTTTGCGGCGCGGTCGCCGGATCGTAGAAGTCGTGATCGTCGGCCGCGAAGAACGCCCCGCCGTAGACGCCGATCTCGATCATGTTGCGCGCGGGGACCACCCGGCGGATCCATGGACGCTCGGCCACGGGAGTCGCCTTCTCTCCGTCGGACGCGTCGTGCTTCGTCGCGCCGCCCGTGGGCCCCGCCGTGCTCGTCGCCGGATACCCAGCGACCACGCCCGCGAGTGCGAGGCCACCCACCGGGATCGGGCGGAGGGAGAACAGGGAGACGGGGACCTCGATCATGGGCAGGGGCACGATGCGGTGGGAACGTGGGCGCGAGGGATCAGGGAGCGCAAGGGGTCAGTCGCAGGCCTCGGCCTCGGCGACGCAACCGGCAGGTTGCGGATCCTGAACGTTGACGAGGATGCAGTTGGTGCACGGGTCGAGCATGCCCGGATCGGCCGTCGTGCCTCCCGTGCCCGTATCACCTCCCGTGCTGCCCCCCGTGTCGCAATAGCCCTTCTCGGCGCACTGCTGCGCCACGCAGTCCACGAGGCGGAGCAACTGCAGGGCCTCCTCCTCGTCGAGGCCCTTGTCGCACTCGAGGAAACACGAAAGATCCGGCTCCGGAGGCAAGGGCATGGGAAGTCCGGCGGCACAACCGAACACGCACTCGATGGCATCGCGGCAGGTGCTGTCGGGCACGGGCTTGGGGCCCGTGGACGACGAGGCGCCCTGCCCGGTCGTCCACGGATCGGGGGGCTCGAAGCCCGTCGAGGCATCCGTCGTGCCCGTGGTACCGGCACCCGCGACCTTCTGGTCCGAATCGAAACAACCGCCCATCGCCACGGCGACGATGGCAGCAAGGGTGCACATGCGGGGACCGGGCACGGCAGGGCGAGCATATCCGCTTTGGGGCCGTCCACAAAGGTCCGGGCCGATGCCTGGGTAAAACCCCTTTCCCCGCCGCCGGTTTTTCGTCACACTTCGGGGTAGCCGGATGCCGTTCCTTCATTCCATCCGCTGGTGGACCGCCGCCGGGCTCGTGACGGCCGCGACCGGGTGTCGCGGTGAGGATCTCTCCTTCGACTGCGACTACCAGTCGGAACGATTCGCCGAGGAGGCCGCGGCCGAAGGAGCGCTGCGCGACGCCCCCCCGGAGGGCGGCCCGTACCCGGTGGCCGTGGTCGTCTCCGAGACGGGCCTCGACCGGCTCGTCAAGGCCGTCGTGGGAGAGGACATCCCCTTCGCGGGGAACGTCCCCCTCGCCGGATTCGACGCTTCTTTCGAACCGAAGGGCGAGCCGCAGGTACGGATCCTCGACGTGCCCGGATGTGTGGACTGCGTGTTCTTCGACGTGGAGTTCTACCTGTCCTTGGCGGACACGGGCGGCGGAGGCGTAAGCTCCGGCGTCGGCTCCACGCGCCTCGGGATCCCCCTCTACCTGCAACCGGGGCCCGACGACGTGATGGAGCTTTGGGCCGACTACGACGCGCTGCGCATCGAGTCCTTCGACTTCGTCGTCGCCGGTTTCACGTCGGAGGAGCACGAGGCCCTCGCCGGCGCCATGCGGATCCTCCTCGAGGAGAAGATCCGCGAGCAGTACGACCCGACCCACATCATGGACTTCGAGCCATGGCGGCTGGGCACGGGCGACGTCCGACTCGTGGCCCAAGAACTCTTCCTCTTCCCCGACGACGCCACCATGGCCGTGGGGATGCAGACGAACCTCGCCCTCCCCGAAGGGGCGGGGCTCGAACGCCCCACCCTGCCCGAGGGCGCACACCTCGGCCTTGCGTTCCACGGAGCGATCTTCGAGCCCCTCATCGAGCGCATGATCGTCGAGGGCGAGATCCCACGCCGCTACGATGCCGACGGAACCCCCGACGAAGAAGGGGAGTTCGGCATCACGATCCAGTCCATCGCGGGGCTGCCGAGCCCCATGCCCGAGGTCTTCCGCGTCATGTTCCGGGTCTGGCGCACGGCAGGCGGGTACTGCGGCTACGCCCTGGCCCAGATGGACGTGACCGGCGCCTTCGACGGCCGATTCCTGCGCATGAGCCCGGGGCCCGTCGCGGTGCTCTCCGGCGAGGGGGCGGGAGCCGTGGCGGCCGAGGACGAGGAACTCGTCGCGGAGCACCAGGGGGTGGTCGACAACTTCAAGCGGGCCGTCGCCGAACAACTCGAGCTGGCCGTGGGGCTTTCGGCGGTCGATCTGCCCGGCCACGACGTGGTCCTCGAGGCCCCGGTGCTCGACATCGAGCCGGACGCGGTTCGCATGGCCTCGGACTTCTTCACGGTCGAAGAACCGTAGGGCTGCCCCCGCGGCCGCGGCACTGGTGGTCCGTAGGCCCCGGTCGAACCTTGCGGACTCGGCGCCGGCCGTGCCGGCAGGGCACGAGCGTGTCAAGGTAAGCCTCGATGCACGCCCCTTCGTCCAAGCGATCTTCGATCCCACGGCGCGCGTTCATGCGAAAGGCCGCGGCCGGCACGACCGTCGCAGCCCTGGGCGCCCTGTGGATCTTCGACGACGCCCTGACCCGCACGGCCAAGGCCCAGACGCGCGCCGACGGTCGGCCCCGCCTGCCGCCCGGACAGAAGGTGATCTCCAAGCTGCGTCCCATGGGGGGGACGCCGGGCGACCCGTCGCGGGCGCGCTTTCGGCTGCGCGTGCACGGCGAGGTGGCCTCGCCCCGCGTCCTCGACTTTCCCGCCCTGCGTGCCCTCGGCGAGACCGTCCGCCCCGCGGACGTCCACTGCGTCACCGGATGGAGCGTGCTCGGGGCGAGGTGGCGAGGTGTGCCCATCGCCGCCGTGGCGGAGCTTTGCCGGCCCACGCGACACGCGCGCCACGTGATCTTCGAGGCGGCCGGCGGCTACACCGCCAACGTGCGGATCGACGAGGCCCTCGCCGACGGCACCATGATCGTGTGGGAACTCGACGGCCGCCCCCTGCCCGGCCGCCACGGCGGGCCGGTGCGCGCCCTCGTCCCCGACCTCTACTTCTGGAAGAGCGCCAAGTGGCTCACCGGGATCCGTTTCGTGCGGCGCGACGAGCCCGGCTACTGGGAGCGCCGTGGCTACCACAACCATGCGGACCCGTGGCGCGAAGAACGGTATGCCTGAGCGCCGTGCAACCGGCTCGGTCCGCAAGGGCTTGCGGGCGCTGCACCGCGACGTGGGCTACCTCCTCGTCGGCCTGACCTTCGTCTACGGGATCTCGGGACTTGCGGTCAACCACATCGGCGAGTTCGACCCGAACTTCGTCCATGGGGAGCGCCGGATCGCCGTGCCCGCCGACCTTCCCGAACGCGCCCACACCGAAGCCGAACGGCAGCAGGTGGCCGCGCGGGTCCACGAGCTGCTCGATGCACCGTATCCGGCCGCGGAGATCCTGTGGCTTTCGGACGGCGAGGCGGAGTTCGTCTTCGAGGACGGAACCGCCTACGTCGACCTCTCCGCCCGGAGCATCGACCATACGTGGCAACGGCCGCGCCCCTTCCTGCGTGCGGCGAACTTCCTGCATCTCAACCGCGGCAAGGCCGCATGGACCTACGTCGCCGACGCCTACGCGATCTTGCTGCTCTTCTTGGCCACGTCGGGCCTGTTCATGCTTCCGGGCCGCCACAAGTTGGCCCGCAAGCTCGTCCTGGTGGCCCTCGGTGCCGCGATCCCCGTGGCCTACGTGGTGTTCTCGCCGGGCGCTCCGGCCGCAAACGCCCCCGAGCGCTGACGGCGTTTCGACCGTGGCCGAGCGAAAGGCCCGCTGCGCACGTGCCTCCGCAGCCTGGCCGGGCCAGACGATCCCCACGATTGGGTCATGGCGACACGGCGGCCTCCATGCCAAAGGAACCGGTGTGCCGGACCCGTCGACGCCTCGCAACGCCCCCGTCCCACCGTCGCCGTCGACATGGCACGCGTGTCTCGAACGTCTCCCCGTAGCCGCGGCCGCCCTCGGTGCGGACGGCACCGTGGCCGCGGCGAACGCCATGTTCGAGCGGGTCGCCCGCCGCATCGAGTTGCCGTCACGGTGTGAACGCGACACCGATCGCATCGTGGAGGTCGAGATCGGCAGCGACTGCTACGCCTACCGGATCGCCTACCTCGCCGGACCTCCCGGCACCGGGGACCTGCTCTTGATCGAGGACGTGACGGATCTCGTCTTCGACCGGGGGCTCGGCACGGACCATTGCGCCGGAGGCCTCTCGGTGGCGCCGTTCGTCACGGCGGAGTCCATCGGTTGCACGCCGGCCGTCGAAGCCGTCGTGGAAGCGCTGTGGCATCCGACGGTCGCGGTCGCATGCGCCAGCGACCGGATCGTCGCGGCGAACCTGCACGCGGCGGGCCTCGACGCGGTGGCGCTCGGTGCCGTGGTCACGCGCATCGACCGCCCGCACGGTCCTGCGGTACGGGTGGGCATGGCAGCCGCCGAGTACGCCCTCGCCGCCGAGTCCGCCCCCATCTTCGGCGAGCGGATCCTCGTCCTGATCGCACCGCGCCCCGACGCCGCCAGGCACCTTCCCACGGCCCCCGACGGGGAATTCCTGCCGCCCGTCGTGGGCGTGGCGTAGGTGCGCCGACGCGGTGCGCCGGCCGGGTTTTCGGACCTTGCCGACGGTGCGATGCTGCGGGCCATGACCGCCCCCCCGCTACGCACGGTCGGACTGCTCGCCGCCGGCCTGTTGGCCCTCGCCTGCCACCCGCCGCCCTCCTCCACACGCCCCGCATCGCCAAGGGTCGACGTGCCCCAACCGGACGCACGTGCCGAGGACGCCCCGGCATGGAAGGTCGACGATCCCGAGTTGCCGACGCGCGAGGTATCGCTCTCCCTCGAGGAGGGCACATGGATGAACGTCGACGTCAGTCCCGACGGGACCGCCATCGTGTTCGACCTTCTCGGGGACCTCTACGAGATGCCGATCGACGGTGGCCCGGTGCGAACACTGACGTCCGGCATGGCCTGGGACATGCATCCGCGCTACAGCCCGGACGGCCGATACATCGCGTTCACGAGCGATCGCGGCGGCGGTGACAACATCTGGGTGATCGACCGGGACGGCAGTCATCCGCGCCAGATCACCAAGGAGTCGTTTCGTCTGGTGACGAGTCCGGCCTGGTCCCCCGACGGCCGCTTCATCGCGGCACGCAAGCACTTTACGGGCACGCGGTCCCTCGGCGCGGGCGAGATCTGGCTCTACCACGTCGCCGGGGGATCGGGCGTGCAGGTCACCGAGCGTTCCAACGACCAACTCGATCTCGGCGAGCCGGCCTTCTCCCCCGACGGGCGCTACCTCTACGTCAGCTACGACGCCACGGGAGGACCGACGTTCCGATACAACAAGGACCCCCACGCCGGCATCTACGCCATCGACCGCATCGACCTGGTGGAGCAGCGCCGGGAGGTCCTGATCCGCGGCCCCGGCGGCGCGGTGCGCCCCACCCCCTCCCGCGACGGCAAGCGCCTCGCCTTCGTGCGCCGCGTGGGGCTGAAGACCGTCCTGTTCGTCCTCGACCTCGATACCCGCCGGATGCGACCGGTCTACGACGGCCTCGACCGCGACATGCAGGAGACCTGGGCGATCCACGGGGTCTATCCCCAGATGGCCTGGACCGCCGACGACCGGGCGGTCGTGCTCTGGGCCGGCGGCCGGATCCTGAAGGTCGACGTGGAGACGGGGCGCGCCACGCCGATACCGTTCCACGTCGAGACGAAACGCAAGGTCGCCGAGGCCGTGCGGTATCCCGTAAAGGTCCACCCCGCGACGTTCACGACGCGGATGCTGCGGCACGTCACGGTGTCGCCCAAGGGGGACCGCGTCGCCTTTTCGGCCCTCGGCCACGTCTACGTGCGCGACCTTCCGGACGGTACCCCGAAGCGGCTTTCCAAGGACGACGACGTCTTCGAGTTCTTCCCGACCTTCTCCCCCGACGGCCGACGCATCGCCTACGTGACGTGGAACGACGAGCGTCTCGGCGACGTGCGCGTGGCCCCGTCCGGCGGTGGGCGCGCGAAGATCGTCTCGCGACGGCCGGGCCACTACGTCCGGCCGCTCTTCACGCCTCGGGGAGACGCCCTGCTCGTCGAACGCGTCGGGGCCGGGCCGCTGCGGGATCCCGCCTTCGGCCACGACCAGGGCATCTGGATCGTGCCCCTCCATGGCGACGCCGCCCCACGGCTGCTTCGGCGCGGTGGGCGTGGCTACCACTTCGCGGACGATCCGAACCGGGTCTACTACTCGGTGGAGGCCGAGGGTGGTACGAAGCGGCGCTTCGAGCTGCGCAGCATCGACCTGTCCGGCGCCGACGAACGCACCCACGCCTTCGGCAAGTTCGTCACCGACTACCGGGTCTCTCCCGACGGCCGCTTCCTGGCCTTCGCGGAGGGCTACGCCGTCCACCTCGCCCCCTTCCGGCCGACCGCCAAGGCGTTCGAGGCCACGGCCAAGTCCACGTCGGTTCCGGTCGTGCAGGTGGCGGCGGATGCGGGGGCGAACCTGCACTTCGGCGGCGACGGCCGCGTCCTGCACTGGTCCCTCGGTCCCGACCTCTACACCCTGCCCATCGACGACGCCCTCTTGCGCCTCGAAGCGTCCGCCAAGACCGCGGCCGACGTCCGCCCGCCCCGCAAGACGACACTCGGCTTCGAGGTGCCGTCCAAGCGCACCACCGGGACCGTGGCCTTCGTCGGGGCCAAGCTCGTCACCATGCGCCAAGGAGAGGTCATCGAGGACGGCACGGTGGTCGTGACGGACGGCCGGATCGCCGCCGTGGGACCGCGCTCGAAGATCGCGATCCCACCGGGGGCGAAGGTCTTCGACGCCACGGGAACCTCCATCTTCCCCGGCATCGTCGACGTGCACGCCCACGGCCCCCACGGATCCGACGGACTCCTGCCCCAGAAGAGCTGGCTCGACCATGCCCTCCTCGCCTTCGGGGTCACCACGATCCACGACCCGTCCAACGACACCGCGACGATCTTCACCGCAGCCGAGATGGCCCGCGCGGGCCTCGTCACGGCGCCGCGGATCTTCTCCACGGGCACGATCCTCTACGGCGCAGAGACCCCCTTCATGGCCCGGGTCGAAAGCCTCGACGACGCGCGCTTCCACGTGCGCCGCATGAAGGCCGTGGGCGCCATCTCGGTCAAGAGCTACAACCAGCCGCGTCGCGATCAGCGGCAGATGATCCTCGCCGCGGCACGGGAGCTTCGCATGATGGTCGTTCCCGAGGGCGGGTCGCTCCTGACCCACGACATGACCATGGTGGTGGACGGCCACACCGGCATCGAACATGCCCTGCCCGTGGCGCGGCTCTACGACGACGTGGTGTCCCTCTTCGCAGCCACCGAGGTGGGGTACACGCCGACCCTGGTGGTGGGCTACGGGGGGCTCTTCGGCGAGAACTACTGGTACGCCGAAAGCGACGTGTTCGCCCACGAGCGCCTGCGCCGCTTCGTTCCGCGGGAGGTCGTCGACGCCCGCGCCCGCCGCCGCATGCTGGCCTCGGAGGGGGACTGGAACCACGTCGACATCGCCCGGGGCTGCAAGAAGCTCCACGATGCGGGTGTGTCGATCCAGATCGGCGCCCACGGGCAGCGGGAGGGGCTTGCCGCCCACTGGGAGATCTGGAGCCTCGTGCAAGGGGGGATGACCCCGCACGAGGCGCTGCAGGCGGCCACGAAGAACGGGGCGGCCTATCTCGGCCTGGACGGGGACCTCGGCTCCATCGAGCCCGGCAAGCTGGCCGACCTGGTGGTGGTCGAAGGCGACGTGCTCGCCGACATCCGCGCGAGCGAGCGGGTGCGGTGGACCGTCCTCGGCGGCGAGGTCTACGACGCCGCCACCATGGCCCGCCTCGCCCCCACCGAGGCGCCACCCCCCACCTTCTTCTTCCATCGCTACGAGGGTACGACGGCCCGCTCGCCCATGGGCCACGGCCACGGCGTAGGCCGCGCAGGGACCTCGGGAGCCGGCGGCCGGTGACCTCGGCTGCGGGCCGGCCGCTCCGACGCCGACCTTTGGCGGCCGGTCGCCGGTTCGTGCTACAGGAACCCCGCCCCATGCGCGCGCTCGGACTCGACGTGGGGGCACGCCGCATCGGCGTGGCCCTCGGCGACCTCGAACATGGGATCGCCATGCCCCACGGCGTCGTGGAGCGCGCCGGGATCGCCCAGGACGTGCTCGCCGTGCGGAAGCTGGCGTCCGAACTCGATGCCACCGTCGTCGTCGTGGGACGCCCCCTCGAACTCGACGGTCGCGTGGGGCATAGGGCGCGCCGCGTACAGGCGTTCGCCGACGCCCTGGCCGAAGATGCCGGTGACGACCTCTCCGTCGAGGCCTGGGACGAGCGCTTCTCCACCCATGCCGCCGAACGCACGTTGCTCGCCGCCGACGTGTCGCGGTCCCGCCGCAAGCGCACCGTCGACGCCCTCGCAGCCCAGCACATCCTGCAAGGATGGATCGATGCGCAACGCCGGAGGCAACAGCCGTGACGAGGAGACGACGCCTGCGACGGTCCCGGCGCGCCCAGCGATGGGCCCTCGGGATCGTCATGCTGCTGCTCGCCGCCGCCGGCTACAGCGTCTACGCGGCCTATCGCAACGTCACCACGTTCCCGCAGCGCCCCGTGGTCGCCGCGGCCGAGCCGGTGGAGGTCGAGATCCCGCCGGGCACGTCGCTTCGCGGCACCATCGAGCGACTCGTGGAGGCCGGCGTCCTCCCCGCCGAGGACGCCACGGCGTTTCGACTCTTCGTCCTGCACCGGGGCGCGGCCGGCAAGGTGGCCGCCGGACGACACGTCTTCGAGCCGTCCATGACGGCCGAGGAACTCCTCGCCGAACTGGTACGCAAGCCCAAGGCGCCATCGATCCGCGTCACGATTCCGGAAGGACTGAACATCCTCGGCGTCGCCAAGGCCCTCGCCGACGCCGGGCTCGGTGACCGCGCCGCCTTCGAGGCGGCCATGCGCGACGCCTCCCTCGCTGCACGGCTCGGCGTGCCCGCCGACACCCTCGAAGGCTACCTCTTTCCCGACACCTATCGCTTTCGCAAGGGCGCCTCCCCGGAGGAGATCGTCACGACGATGGTGCGGCGCCACCAGGAGGTCTTCGCCCAGCTCGCGCGCAAGCATCGCAAGGGCCTCGCGGAGCTCGAGCGAACGCTAGGTTTCGATCACCACGCCATCGTCACCCTCGCCTCCATCGTCGAGAAGGAGACGGGGGCGGCGCACGAGCGGCCCATCATCGCCGGCGTGTTCTTGAATCGCCTGCGCTTCTCACACTTCAAACCCAAGCTCCTCCAGACCGACCCGACGATCATCTACGGCTGCACCGTGCCCGTGCGCAGGTCCAAGGCCTGCAAGTCCTTCGAGGGACGGATCCGGCGGATCCACCTCGACGACGCCGAGAACCCCTACAACACCTACCGCCACGAGGGACTGCCCCCGGGCCCCATCAGCAACCCGGGGCGCGAGGCCCTCGAGGCCGTGCTCGCGCCGAAGAAGACGCGCTTCCTCTACTTCGTCTCGCGCAACGACGGCACCCACCAGTTCAGCGCCACACGGACCGAACACGAGCGGTACGTGGACCTCTACCAACGCAAGAACGCGGTGGGTGACGGGTCGGCGTCCGGCTCGAAGGAGTAGCGGCTCCCCACGGTCACGATCCGAGACGGATCTCCAACCCGGGGCACCCTACGATCCATGGCACTCGAGACCGAGCGGGCCCGGATCCGCGCCAGGATCGCCAAACTCCTTGCGCTGGCCGCCTCCCCGGAGCGGCACGAGGCCGCCGCCGCACGAAGGCAGGCCTCCGCCCTCGCCGAGCGCCACGGGATCGATCTCGGCGCCCTCGGCGAGCCGGAACCGGCCGACGAGGCATCGGCACCGTTCGACAGGATGGAGACCCCCTACGGCGACGTGGTGTGGTCGGCGGCCATCCTCGGTCGCCACGACCGGATCTGGCGCAAGGTGCTGTTGCGGGAGGTTGCGTCGATCTACGGGGCCACGGTCGTCGTCGTAGGCGGCAGGACCTGGCACGTGGTGGGCCCCCGTGGCGGCGTCGACGCGACGGTCTACCTCTACCGGCTCTTCTCCGCGGCCATCGTCGACGTGGCCCGCCCGCGCACGAGGAAGGCGCCCCGGGACTTCGTGCAGGGACTCTACCGCGGCCTCGTGCGCGGCGTGGTCGACGGCCACCGTGAGGCACGGCGCCGCTACCTTGCACGCCTTCGACGCAACGCGAAGCGGGGGGATGCGAGCGCCAAGGACGCGCTTGCACGCATCGAGCACGATCCGCGCGCCCTCGCGTACGTCGCACGGCGACGCTTCGGTGCGTCCAAGCGAACGATCCAAGGTCGCGCGCCGAGAAACTTCGACGCCTACGTCGCCGGATACGCCGCAGGCCGCAGGGCCGCACGAGCCGTCGCGACGGCGGCCGACGGCGGCACCCTTCCCGTACCCGAGCGACGGTCCTTGCCTTGCGGCCCCCGCAAGCACCGCTCGTAGGCCATCGGGGCGCGGCTCGACGCGGCGCCTCGAAGCTCACCGAGGCACGCGCCACGTGGCGCAGTGCGGCTCGGGGCGTGCGAGGTCCTCGAGCCAGCCGCGCAGGATCTTAGAGGGTCCTCGAAGCGCCGCGAGGGGGACGGTCCATCCCTCGCTCGCCGGTATGGCGACGGTCGGGGCATCGACGCTCCCTTTGCCGTCGGGCACGAAGGCTGCGATCCGAACGCCCCGGTCGCGCAGATCGTCCATCGCGGCGAGCAGGTCCGACGCATCGTCCTCCGTGGACGCGCTCGGAAGTGGCCCGACCCAGACGACCAGCCTCCGGGTGGTTCGGTCGCGATCCCACGCAAGCTCGGCGACCCCGCGAAGCGCCGCGGCCCGGGCGCGCGGGGCGGCGTCCGTGGCGTCGCGGACCAGCGCATCCACGAGGACACGTCGGGCGCGGGCCGGATCGTCTTCGAACGCACTCGGGTACGACATCCGTCCGGTCGCCCGATCGGGCACCACCAGGGCGAGGGACGCTTCGTCGGGCAGCCGGGCACGAAGCGTCTCGAACGCGCCCGGAACCTCGGCCGCGACGGTCGCCGCAAGCTCCGGATCGCCCAGGCCCCCGGCCAGAACGACGGCGATCTGCGCCCGTTTCGGCCTCGGCCCGGGCCACGCAAGACACCGCCGAACCGAAACCCGTGCACGGGACGGCTTCACGTCCCCACGGGTGGCGGCGACACCGGCGGCCACGGTGCCGATGCGCCGCGCCGACGTCATGGAGGCTTCGTTCGAAGCGACGTAGACCATCTCGATGGCGTCGTCGTCGAGTCGAACCACGGGCATCGGCTTGGCGCCCCCGAAGGACGAGGAGAAGCCGAGCCTCTTGCCTGGCACGTCCACGATGCCGGTGGCTTGGCCATCCGTCCCCGCCCGGCCGCGACGCCCCCGGCCACGCCGCCGCCGGGGCGAGACGCGGCTCGCAGCCGCCGTCACGACCTCGGCGTGGCCGTCACCATGGCTGCCGATGGCCGCGGCGACGCGGTGCGGGACGCCCTCGTCCCAGGATGCGAACTCGGAGATGCCGACCGGAACGCGGTCGATCGCCACGTCGACCTCGCCGGCCGCAACGGTGTCCAGCCCCCGCGCACGGTGCTCGCCCTCGGAGCGCAGCCGTCCATCGGGGCCCGTCGCCCCATGGTCCTTTTCGACCTTTGGCCTGGCCGACGCCGATTGCGGTGCGGCGAATCGCACCGTGGGGCGATGCATCCGCCCAGCCCCCCGCGCCGTTGCGCCCACGGGCCTTTCGGACGACGACGGGCCGCCCGCCTTCGGCGCCGGGAACCACGCCTCGGGGCGGGCCTCGTTCGTGTGCGGGTACGCGGCGGGCATCGCCGCAACGGCGGGTACGACGCCCCAAAGGAGCGTCGCCACGCAGGCAGCCCCGAGGGACGCCGAGACGTCCTCGACGTCCGGGCGCCACCACCTTCGCCGCGGCACGGGCGGCAATGGAACGCGGCTCTCGTCCACGACGATGCAACCGTCGGTCCCAACGATGCGAAAGACGCGGCGGCGGATCCGCCCATCGCTCGGTGCACCGACCACGTCCGTGGAAACGGGCTCGAGTTGCTGCGGCGGCGGCTCGACGCCGGGTCGCCACGTGGTGCCCCGGCCCGACCCGGGCACCACGAAGGTCGAGTCGGGGGCTTCGCCGAGCCGAATCTCCATCGTCCGCCGGCCGGTGACGTCCGCGACGCAAGCTCCCGCCATCCACAGCCACACGTGGATCGCGCTCCGTTCGTCACCTTCGTCGTCGAAAGATGCATCTGGGACGACAGGCCGCCGATGGAACCTCGTGTGCATCGCCATCGTGTACCAACGGACGCGCGGAATCCTTCCAGGTTCCACCCGCCGCGCCCCCGGCACGATCCGGCACGGATCGTCGTTCCGTCCGGCGCGGCGCCTAGGGCGGATCCACGATCCCGTGGATCTTCCAGCCGTGCAGGGGCGTCTGGGGCGAGCAGGATTGGTCCACCGCCGCCCCCCAGATTCGGACGCCGAGGACGTCGCTTTCCAGGATCAGCGAGCCCGGCGTATGGCTGCCGCGGTCGTGCAGGACGCGAACGGTGCCGGCCAGGGGCGTTTCGAAGTCCATCACGGGGTCGAGGCACATCCCGTCCTCGGCCCCCACGAACGTGAAGCGGGCGAGGGTCTCCGGGTTCCACGGCGGATCGTAGGGGGCCCCGAACGTCTCCTTGGAGCAGGGCTCGCCGCAACACGGCACGCTCGTGGTGCCGCAGGTTGCACCGTGGGTATCGAGGACGTGCACGAAAATCGTCGCCACGTCGTACCCGAAGGCTTCGAGTGCCGTGAAGAACTCTTGGTTGAGGTGGTCGAGGTGAAAGTGCGGTGCCAGGAACCGGACCTCCACG
The DNA here is from genome assembly GCA_003696955.1 of Deltaproteobacteria bacterium. GTDB lineage: Bacteria > Myxococcota_A > Polyangia > Nannocystales > Nannocystaceae > J032. Next base: position 31,107 of record RFGU01000147.1, read on the forward strand.
ACGGAGGGATCGAGGCCCATGCACGCGCGCACCACGTGGTCGACGTCGGCCACGTCGGCCATGGCCGAACGACTGCTCGTGCTGCCATCGTTCAGATACGCCCAGTCCCCACCCGGATCGCCGTAACCGGCCCCGAAGACCCACAACGGCACCGTGGCCCCCTCGTCCTGCCCGCGAAACAGGTAGATGTTGGAGACGTTCTCGAGCGCGCCGTTGCGCTCCTTGCCGCTGTAGACGACGTAGATCTCCCCCGGCAGGATCTCGTCGATCCCGATCCGCAAGGTCGGGTCTTCCGCAAGCGGTGTCGCCATGCACGTCGCGGCAGGAGGCAGGTCCGCGCCGGATGTGGCGGCCCCGCTGCTGGCCGTACCCGTCGCGGCGGTCGCCGCCGTCGAGGCGCTGGTCCCGGCGGACGACGCGCTTGCGGCCTCGTCACTCGCGGTCGACGTCGTGCCGTCGCCGGCGGCACCATCGCCCCCGCACCCGTAGGGCTCCATCAGGGCCGCGATCACGACGAACCATGGCCACGGCCGCAGTCGCAGGTGTGACGCCATCTTCCTTCGAAGCTACCTTCGAAATCGGCTCCGGGACAACCCCTCGGGTTCCGACACGCCCCGGCGTCCTTCACGGTCCCCATGCCCGTCCACCTGCCCGCCGGTCGCTTGTTCGTCTACGGCACCCTTCGGTGCGGCGGCGTCTACCATGCGATGCTCTCGGGCGCCCGCTTCGAAGGCTACGGGCGTACCGCGGCCGGCTACACCCTCGTGGACCTCGGCCCCTATCCGGCCATGGTCGCCGGTGGCCACGGTACCGTGGCCGGCGAGATCTATCGGGTCTGTCCACGGATGCTCGCGGCGGTGGACCAGCTCGAGGCACACCCACGACTCTACGTGCGACGCCCGATCCGCCTTGCCGACGGCTCGGTGGCCCAGGCCTACCTGGCGTCGGGTGATTGGTTCCGGGCGGGGCGACGGGTTCGAGGCGGGGACTATCGCCGGCGTCTCATGCAGGGACCGAGGGCCCCGCGCCGCTGAAGGCGATGCCGGCGATCCGGGCCACGTCCTCGCGCCAGGACGCCAGATCCTCGGACGAGAACTTCGACAGGTGATCGTGGCCGCATGCACGCGCGAGCACCCTCATCAGATGCACGACCGCATCGAAGAAGCGGGCGAGGCGAGCCGCTGCCTCGTCCACGTCGATCCGGGCCCGCAGATCCTCCCGCTGGGTCGCGATGCCCGCAGGGCAATCGTTCGTGTGGCAGATCCGCGCGGCCACACATCCGATGGCCTGGATCGCGGCGTTGGCCACGGCGATCCCGTCGGCGCCGAGGGCAAGGGCCTTCACGAAGTCGGCCGGGGTGCGCAGGCCGCCCGTCGCGATCAGCGTCACGCGACCGGTCGCACCGTGGGCGTCGAGGAACCTGCGCGCCCGCGGGATCGCCGCCATCGTCGGCACGCCGATGTGGTCGCGAAAGATGAGGGGGGCCGCCCCTGTACCGCCCCCCCGGCCATCCACGATGACGTAGTCGGCGCCGGCTTCGAGGGCGAAGCGCAGATCCTCCTCGAGCCGATTCGCACTCAGCTTGAAGCCCACGGGGATCCCTCCTCCCTTCCGCCGCACCTCGTCGGCGAAGCGGCGAAAGTCGTCGACCGTGACGAGGTCCGGAAACGCCGGGGGCGAGACCGCGGGCGTTCCCTCCGGCAGTCCGCGGATCCGGGCGATCTTCCCCTTCACCTTGGCGCCGGGCAGGTGCCCGCCCGTTCCCGTCTTCGCGGCTTGGCCCGCCTTGAAGTGAAAGGCCTGGACCTTCTCGGGCACACTGGGGTCGTATCCGAACTTGGCCGTACCCAGCTCGAAGAGGTACCTGCTGTTCTCCTGCCGTTCCTCCGGCAGCATTCCGCCCTCGCCCGAACAGATCCCGGTGCCCGCGATCTCCGCCCCGCGGGCGAGCGCCACCTTCGCCTCCTCCGACAGGGCCCCGAAGCTCATGTCAGAGACGAGGATCGGGATCTCGAGCCGGAGCGGTCGCTCCGCCCGGGGCCCGACGATCAACTCGGTTCCCACCGGATGCTCGTCGTCGAGGGGCCTTCGGGCGAGCTGGGCGGGCAGGATCTGGATGTCGTCCCAGTCGGGCAGCCGGTTTCGCGGCACCCCCATGGCCGCCATGGGCCCGTGGGGGCCCACGCGCTCGAGCCCATGTTGCGCAAGTTCGTGGATGAAGGCCACGAAGGGCTCTTCGGGCGTCGGCACGGGATCCGGTGCTCGGGCCACCCGAAGCCGGCCACGACCGGGTCCCGGCCGTCCCACCTCCGCATCGGAGAATCGCGCATGGGTGCCGTCGCAGTAGGGGGGCGTTCCCGTGTGCTTGCACGCGCACAAGGTCGCGGGCCCGTCGTCCTCGGCGACGAAGGAGAGGGGTTCGAAGCCCGTCCCCACGTGGGAGCCGTCGCAAAACGGCTGGTTCGACGATCGCCCGCAGGTGCAATACGCGTAGCGCGTACCCTTCGAAAGCTCGACCGTCACGGGAAATCGGTCGGCGACGACGGGTCCTTCGCCCGTGCCAGTCTCTCCACGCCCTTCGTTCGGCATGGGGCCCTGCATACCGCACGCGGCGCGGCGACGCCATCGGAACGTTCGATGCCCTCCATCGGCACGGCATGGGTGACGCGGCCTTCGAACGAACCTAGGCTGGGCGTGCGTGACGGACGTTCGGTCGCCTCCGCGCATCCGCGGCCGGCCCCTCGTCCATCGAGCACGCCGCGGGAGACGACACACCATGAACACCTCTTCTTCGAGCCCCTCCACCCCTTCGCGCGGTCTTCACGTCACCCTGTGGGTCGCCCAACTTCTGTTGGCCGTGACCTTCGGCATGGCCGGTGGCATGAAGGCGCTGACGCCCATCGACCCATTGGCCGAGACGTTGCCGTGGGTCGCCGATTCGCCCGGCCTTGCGCGGTTCGTGGGGACCTGCGAGCTGGCCGGCGCCGTTGGCGTCGTGTTGCCGGCGGCCACCCGCATCGCGCCCGCCCTCACCCCCTTGGCGGCCGCCGGTCTGGGCGTCGTGATGGTACTGGCTGCGGGCTTTCACGCCATGCGCGGAGAATTCTCCATGATCCCGGTGAACGTTGCGCTGCTCGCACTCGCCGCGTTCGTGGCATGGGGCCGCTGGAAGAAGGCTCCGATCCGGCCCAAGTCGTAGATCCCCTCCGTTTCCCACGTCCGGATTTCGACATGGTGAGCGCCCCCACCGCCGAGGTCCTGCCGACCGTCTACCTCTCCCACGGCGGCGGCCCGTGCTTCTTCATGGAGTGGACGCTCGGACCGCCCGATACGTGGGAGAGGATGCGCGCCTTCCTCGAACACTTCGGGCGCGTGTTCGCGGACGTACGCGCCCTCTTGGTCGTCTCCGCCCATTGGGAGGCACCGGCCGTCGCCGTGCAGACGAATCCGCACCCGAAGCTACGCTACGACGACTACGGTTTTCCGCCCCACACCTATCGACTCACGTGGCCGGCACCCGCAGCGACGGACGTGGCCGCGCGCGCCCTCGAACTGCTCCGCGGTGCCGGCATCCGGGCCGCCTCGGACCCGCACCGCGACTTCGACCACGGCGTGTTCGTCCCGCTCAAGGTGGCGTTTCCCGATGCGCGGATCCCCGTCTGTCAGGTCTCGCTGCACGGCACCCTCGATCCGGCCGAGCACCTTGCCCTCGGAGCTGCGCTCGCCCCCTTGCGCCGCGAGGGGGTGCTCGTCGTCGGAAGCGAGATGAGCTTCCACAACATGCGCGCGTTCATGGGGGGCCCCGAGGTGCGGGCGGCCTCCGCACGATTCGACGCGTGGCTCGAAGATGCGTGCACGGCCTCTGCCTCCGAGCGCAACGCGCGCCTCGTCGCGTGGACCTCGGCGCCCTTCGCCCGATTCGCCCATCCGCGCGAGGAGCACCTGTTGCCCCTGCACGTCGTCGCGGGCACCGCGGGGGACGACCCCGGGCATCTCGTGTTTCGGGACGAGGTGATGGGGGCGACCGTGTCGGCCTTCGCCTTCGGGGAAGGCTCTCGCATCGCAAGGCTCGGTGGCGCGGGATGATCTCGCCCCGTCCGCGGCGCCGGTCGCAAACGCCCGGCCACGTTGGCATGCAACGGCTCCGCGGCCCTTTCGACGGAGC
>RFGU01000148.1 GCA_003696955.1 Deltaproteobacteria bacterium
GCAGAGAGCCTCGCTTTCGCTCGGGCGCAATGGCTGGCCGCTCGCGAGCCATACCTTCCCACGGAAGCATTTCGATTCTACGACGGCCCCATCGACGATCCGGAGCGTGGCGTCGAGGGCATGGTGAACGCATGGCCCCTCGACGAGGCATACATCGACTACGTCGAAGGCGACCCCGATGCCGGGATCGTGAACGACCCAAGCGTGCCCATCGATGCTGATACGCTCATGGAACTCAACGAGCAGGGTGGGGAAGAGAACGTGGCGACGGGATACCACGCCATCGAGTTCCTTCTGTGGGGGCAAGACCTCGACCCGGCCGGCGCCGGGCACCGCCCGCCCACCGACTACGTGATCGGACCCGAGGGGACGGCGAGCAACACCGAACGACGCGCCGCCTACCTTCGCACCGTGACATCGTTGCTCGTCGACCACCTACGGTACGTGGAGCGTGCGTGGCATCCGGACGATCCAGACAATTATCGCAGCGCCTTCGTGGATGCGCCACCCGAGGCATCGCTGCAGAAGATCCTTACTGGCCTCATCGTCTTGGCGGGGTTCGAGATGGCGGGCGAGCGCCTCCAGGCGGCCCTCGACTCGGGAAACCAGGAAGACGAACACTCATGTTTCAGTGACAACACGCACCGAGACATGGTGCGCGACGTCTACGGCATCGGTGCCATATGGCGCGGACGTTACGAGCGCATCGACGGGCGCGTCGTCGAAGGGACGGGGCTCGAGGAAGTGGTGGCCGAGGCGGATCCCGATCTGGCGGCAAGGATTGACGCCCAGCTCGAGACATGCGAGCAGCACGCCGCGGCGTTGGTGCCGCCCTTCGACCAGGAGATCGCACTCGACAACCCCGAGGGGCGTGCCCGTGTCGCTGGCCTCATCGACGCTCTCTGGCAGCTCAAGGGGCTCCTTCAGGAGGCGTACCGTGTGCTGGATCTTCCGTCGGCGCCTCCAGCATAGGGCAGGACCCGTCGGCGCGGGTCCATCGTTCCGCCGCGTCCTTCGAATTTCGATCCTGGCGATTCAACTCGCGGCATGTTCCGATGACCGTGCGACCGCGCCCGTCGAGCCCGGTGAGCACCTCCCCGGTGGTGAAACGACCAATACCCTGCTTCTGGGTCGACAGGCGTTTTCGATGCCTGCCGCCAACATCACCGAGAACCACATGGAGGCCTTCTTCTCGGGCAACAGCTTCTTCAATCAGGCCTGGGTCACGGCGCCGTCGAGCACGGAGGCGCGGGACGGGCTCGGGCCGCTGTTCAACGCTCGGTCGTGCTCGGCGTGCCATCTCAAGGATGGACGAGGTCGACCACCCGAGTCGGGCGCCGACGAGGGCCAGGGGTTCTTGCTCCGGCTGTCGATCGGCGCGGACCCCGAGACTGGGGCCCCGGTGCCCGATCCCGTCTATGGCGATCAACTCCAGCCATTCGGGATCGAAGGGATCGAAGGGATCGGAGGTGAAGGTCGCGTGACCGTGACCTACGACGAGGTGCGGGGGGCCTTTCAGGACGGCACGCCATATTCGCTACGTGTCCCGACGTTCGCCATCGTCGACCCGAGGTACGGTCCCCTGGACCCGGATCTACGCGTCTCTCCACGGGTGGCGCCGGCAGTCGTCGGCCTTGGTCTGCTCGAAGCGATCCCCATCGAACGGATCGAGGCGCTTGCGGATCCGGACGATGCGGACGGCGATGGCGTCTCGGGTCGCGTCCAGCGCGTGCCCGATCCGCGAATCGGCGCGGAAGTCGTTGGGCGATTCGGGTGGAAGGCCGAACGACCTTCGGTGTTGCTCCAGGCGGCGGCGGCGTTTGCTGGGGACATCGGCATTACGAGCACCTTGTTTCCGCAGCAGCCATGTACGGACGCACAAGAGGCATGCTCCAACGCCCCGGATGGTGGCACACCGGAGATCGAGGACAACCTGCTCGAGCGCGTTGCCGCGTACAATCGACTGCTCGCCGTGCCAGCTCGGGAACGATACGACGACGCCGAGGTACTGCGGGGCAAGTGGTTGTTCTCGGAGATCGGTTGCGCGGCGTGCCACGTACCGTCCCACGTGACGGCGCACGATGCTCCGTTCCCCGAACTTGCCGACCAGCGGATCTGGCCCTACACGGACCTGCTGCTTCACGACATGGGCGAAGACCTTGCGGATGACCGGCCGGTCTTCGCAGCAACCGGTCGGGAGTGGAGGACTCCGCCTTTGTGGGGGCTGCGCTTCTACCGCGTCGTGAACGGCCACGATCGGTTGCTGCACGACGGACGGGCGCGGGGTGTCGCGGAAGCGATCCTGTGGCACGGCGGCGAGGCGCAGCCTGCCAAAGAGGCATTCGAAAGCCTCGACGACATGGACCGCACCGCGTTGGTGACGTTCGTCGAATCGTTGTAGGCGCGACCGAGGGCCCCTACGCCTCGTCCATGTAGGGGTAGCGGTAGTCCCGCGGCGGATCGAAGGTCTCCTTGATCGTTCGTGGGGACATCCATCGCAGCAGATTCAGGGCAGAGCCGGCCTTGTCGTTGGTCCCGGAGGCGCGTGAGCCGCCGAAGGGCTGCTGGCCCACGACGGCGCCGGTGGGCTTGTCGTTGACGTAGAAGTTGCCGGCGGCGAAGCGCAGGAACTCCGTGGCGCGGACGATGGCGGCCCGGTCCCGGGCGAAGACCGCGCCCGTCAGCCCATAGGGGCTCGTCTCGTCGCAAAGGCGTAGCGTCTCCTCGAATTGGTCGTCGGGGTAGACGTAGATCGTGAGGATCGGTCCAAAGAGTTCCTCGTACATGGTGCGGTACTTGGGGTCCCGCGTGACGAGGACGGTGGGGCCGACGAAGTACCCGACCTCGTCGCTGGCTTCGCCGCCGAGGATCTCCACGATGGCGTCACCGACCTTCTCGTGGGCCTCGGCGATGGCGCCGGTGAGCTTGGCGTAGCTACGCTCGTCGATGACGGCGCCCATGAAGTTCTTGAAGTCCCGGACGTCGCCCATGGCGATCCCGGGGATCGTGTCGGCGAGGTACTCGCGCACGGCCGGCCACAGGCTCTCGGGAAGGTAGGCCCGCGAGGCCGCCGAGCACTTCTGTCCCTGGTATTCGAAGGCACCGCGCACCAGGGCCACGCCGACGGCGACGGGGTCGGCCGATGCGTGGGCGAACACGAAGTCCTTGCCGCCGGTCTCGCCGACGAGACGCGGGTACTGGGCGTAGTGCGCGATGTTCTTGCCGACGCTCGCCCAGATGCCCTGGAACACCTCGGTGCTGCCCGTGAAGTGGACGCCGCCCAGGCGCGGGCTTGCAAGAACCGGATCGCCCACTTCGGCCCCCGATCCCGGCACGAAGTTGACGACGCCCGGGGGCAGGCCCGCTTCTTCGAGCAGGTCCATGACGTAGTGGGCGGAGAGCACCGCGGTGGAGGCCGGCTTCCACACGACGGTGTTCCCGCACAGGGCCGGGGCCGTGGGGAGGTTGCCCGCGATGGAGGTGAAGTTGAAGGGCGTGACGGCGAAGACGAAGCCGTCGAGGGGACGGTACTCGAGCCGGTTCCACATGCCCGGGGCGGATTCGGGTTGGTCCTCGAGGATCCTCCGGTAGTAGTGCACGTTGAAGCGGAAGAAGTCGACGAGTTCGCAGGCGGCGTCGATCTCGGCCTGGTGCGCCGTCTTGGATTGGCCGAGCATGGTGGCGGCGTTGAGCCGATCGCGAAAGCGTCCGGCGAGCAGGTCGGCGGCCCGCAGGAACACCGCCGCCCGGTCCTCCCACGAAAGGGCCGCCCACTCGGGGCGGGCACGCTCGGCCGCTTCGATGGCCGCGGCGACCTCCTCGGGGCCGGCCTTGTGGTAGACGCCGAGCTCGTGGCGGTGATCGTGGGGCATTCGCATGGTGCCCGTGCGCCCCGTGGTCACCGCGCGCCCGCCGATCCGCAACGGGACCTCCACCTTCATGTCCGCCTGCCGGTCGAGTTCGCGGCGCAACGAGGCGCGTTCGGGAGTGCCCGGCGCATAGGAGCGGACCGGTTCGTTCGAGGGGGTGGGCGTGGAGAAGATGCCGAGGGCCATGGTGGAGACTCCTTGTCGCGCGTCGATGCCCGCCCGGCCGCCGCGGGTCGGGAGCGGGCGGCCGGCGAAGGCTACCGGATTCCGCCCGCGCGTTCCGCCCGCGCGGACGGTAGGCGGCGTGCGGGGCCGCCGGTGCGAATCGACTTGCGCACCGGCACGACCGTCGAAGTCAAGGGTCGTCGGCCAGGGGCGCAAGCAGGTGTTCGACGTCTTCTTCGGAGAATCCGCCGCCGTTGCCCTCGCCGAAGAGTGCGTCGGCAAGGGCCTGCTTGCGCCGCTTGAGGGCGACCATCCGGGCCTCGACGCTGCCGCTGACGATGAGTTCGTAGACGTGTACCGGGCGCGTCTGGCCGATGCGGTAGACGCGGTCGGTGGCCTGGCGCTGGGCTGCGGGGTTCCACCACGGATCGTAGTGGATCACCGTGTCCGCACTCGTAAGGTTCAGTCCGGCGCCCCCGGCCTTGAGGCTGATGAGGAACACGTCGCCTTCGCCGCGCTCGAATCGATCCACGAGGCCCTGACGGTCCCGGGACGAACCGGTAAGGACGAGATGTTCGATGCCGCGGGCCTCGAAGGCCTCGGAGACGAGGGCGAGCATGCTGGTGAACTGGGAGAAGACCAGGGCACGTCGCCCCGCGGCCCGAAGGTCCTCGATCATCTCGAGGAGGGCGGTGAGCTTCGCCGACTCGGCCACGTGGGCGGCCGCGCCGACGGGCACGAGCCGCGGATCGCAGCAGACCTGGCGCAGCTTGGTGAGGGCGCTCAGGATGTCGAGGCGCGCGCCGGCAAGCCCCTTCTTGCGGATCGCCTTGCGCACGGCACCGTGGGCGGCGATGCGGATGCTCTCGTAGAGATCCCGTTGGGCCGACCCGAGATCCACGTGGCGAACGATCTCGGTCTTGGGGGGAAGTTCGGTGGCGACCTCGGATTTGAGCCTGCGAAGGACGAAGGGGGCGACGCGCCGGCGAAGCGCCTCGAGCCGCCGCGTGTCGCCGCAGCGCTCGATGGGATCGGCGAACTTCTCCCGAAACGAAAGGCGCGAGCCCAGCAATCCCGGTACCGCCAGCTCGAAGAGCGCGCGAAGCTCCTCGAGGTCGTTCTCGATGGGCGTGCCGGACAGGCAGACGATCTGCTCGGCGTCGAGGGTGCGCAGCGCCGCGTGGGCCTGGCAGCGGGCGTTCTTGACCGTCTGGGCCTCGTCCACCACCACGATGCCGTAGGGCCGGGCCGCGTGGATCTCGAGGTCGCGTACCAGCAGGGCGTAGGTCGTGATCACCACGTCGGCGAAGCGGGCGTCCTCCAAGCGGCTCGCCCGGCCACGCCCGTGGAGGGTGACCACGCGAAGCTGGGGGGCGAAGCGGGCGATCTCCCGCCGCCAGTTGCCCAGGAGACTCGTGGGGGCGACCACCAGGTCCGGCGGCCCCACGCGCGCGGCCCGGGTGCGGGCGAGGTGGGTGATCGTCTGCAGGGTCTTGCCCAGGCCCATGTCGTCGGCCAGCACGCCGCCCACGCCCCGTGCGTGCAGGTCGGCGAGCCACGCCACGCCGGCCCGTTGGTACGGGCGCAAGGTGGCGCGCACGGTCCCCTCGGGCGGGGCCGGTGGGACGGATGCCTGGCCTTCGTGGGTGCCACGGGGGCGTCGGCGGCGGCCGGAAGACTCGGTGCGTACCCCGAGGGCGTCCTCGATGGCCTCGACGTAGCCCGGGTGGCACGCCGGGATCCGAACGCCGCCGCCCGGTCCGAAGCCGTCGATCTCGTAGAGTTCCCGGATCACGTCCACGAGCCTTGCGATGCGTTCGCGGGGCAGCGTGACGTAGCCTTCGGGGCCGAGGGGCAGCGACACGTGCTTGCGACCGCGCGGCAGGGCAAGCCGCCCCGACGACACGAGGTCCACCACCGCGGGCAGCAGGTCGACGTACCGGCCGTCCACCTCGATGCCCAGGTGCAGCTCGAACCAATCCCCTTCGTCGTCGTCCGTGGAGATCTCCGCGCGCACGGCCGCGTCCTGGACGATGCGGTACGGAAAGTCCCTGGCCAGCTCGAGACGAACGCCCAGATCCGCCAGGGCCGGTCCGAGGCGCGCCGCCACGTCGCCGACGGCGTGGGGGTCGTCGTCGAGATCGAGCACGTAGTCGGCGGCGATGCCCGGGGGCAGGGCGAGATCGGTCCACGCGATCTCCACGGCGCCGAGTCGTTCCAGACACAGGCGCACGTCGTCGTCGTCCGAGCCGGCGATCCGCGCGACGGCGATGGGCACCTGGACGAATCGGCCGTCCGGGTCCATGCGGGTCGCGCGGATCGTTCGAAGTTCGACGCAACGGTGGGGGGAGGGGGACGTCGTCGCTGCGGCGGTGGCGAAGCTCACGTGGGCGGCATCATCGGGGAGCGAAGATCGGCCTGTCAACGAAACGGCACGAACTCGAACGTGGCCCGCCACGCCGCCGACGCCTTCGAAAAACGGCCGGTTCGATCGGTCGACCTGTACATCTGGATCGTGGGGCCGGCCGAGCGCGCTCGGCTCGTTCGGGAGATCACCTCGGCCCCTTCGTCCCGCGTTGGCCAAGCCCGGTGACGGGCGCGTCGCCCCAGCCCCAGAACCTGCGGATCTTCGGGCAGGCACGGGCCAGGGCGAGGGTTGCGTCGCGATTGCCGCCGTATTCGGGGTAGATGTCCACGAGGGCGATGTCGGCGGCGATTCGGGGCAGGGCCTCGAAGGCGTCGCCCACCACCACGCGAAGGGGCTTGCGCAGACGGGGCCGCAGGACGGGAAGCAGCCAGTCCACGAGTTCCGCGCTGCGCTCGACGAGGGTGATCCGCTTGACCTGGATCCGGCGGGCGACGTCGAGGAGTTGATGCCCGAGCCCGAGGCCCGCCACGACCACGTGGCCCTTCGCCAGCCGCGTGCCCGCGCGCAAGGTCATGATCTCCGACGGGGTGAGGGACATCCACGGGTGGGGCCCGAAGCGGCCGGTACGCGGATCCTTCTCGTAGAGCGCCGGGATCGCCACGTCGCCGTCGAAGACGACCGTCCCCACCTGGTCCTGCCAGAAGGTCTGGAGCGGCATGCCCTTGCGGTGCAGCCGGACGCAGTAGCGAAACGTCCCGCCGGGCGAGTCCACGAAGGTCCCGCGCGGTAGCGCATCCACGGGGGTGTCGAGGGCGGGCAGCCCCGGAAAGAGTTCCCACACGCGAAAGCTCGCCGCCTCGAGGGCCAGCCGCGGCGCCCACGGCATCCCAGGCGAGAACGGGACGAACGCTTGGGCGCCCGCCGA
>RFGU01000149.1 GCA_003696955.1 Deltaproteobacteria bacterium
CAGGCAGGTGGGGCCGGGCTGGAGGAGGAGGTGGGCGGGGACCTCGTGGATCCGGCCGCTGCGGGCGGCGGGCAGGTCGGCGAAGCCGGGGCGGGCGAGGAAGGCGTCGCGGTCGAAGGGCTTGCCGCACCACGATGCGAGCACGACCTGCGGCGCCCGGGCGGCGACCTCCTCGGGCGTGACGGTGCGGCCCTCGGCGCGGCGGGCCTGGGCGCGGTCGGCGAAGACGTCGACACCCCCGGCGATCTCGACGAGTTCGCTCACCCAGCCGATCCCGCACACCATCGGGTCGTCCCACTCCTCGAAGTAGACGCGGGGCCGGTCGGCCGGGGCGTTCGCGGCGATGCGCTCGACGTGGCGCCGGCATGCGTCGGCGAGCCGTCGGCCGGCCGCCGCGGCGCCCACCAGGTTTCCGAGGGCCACGATGGCATCGAGGATCTCCTGCACCGTGCGCTGGTTCCAGACGACCACGGCAAGCCCTGCGCGGACGAGGTCGCGGGCGAGGTCGGCCTGCACGTCGGAGAAGGCCAGGACCAGGTCGGGCCGAAGCTCGGCGATCCGTCGCACGCTGCCGCCCCCGAAGGCCGTGACCACCGGCGGGGGCCGCGTCACGTCGTCGGGCACGATCGTGCCGGCACAGATCCCGACGATGCGATCGCCGGCACCGAGCCGGTAGAGGACGTCGGCCGATTCGGGCGAAAGGCACACGATGCGGCGGGGGCCGTCCGGGACGTGGAACGCGACCACGGGCTCGGACGGCATCGTGCCCGTACCGTCGCGTACCGCCAAGGGCCGACGCGGTGGCGCGTCACCACGCCGGCGCAGCACGGCGAGGGATCGACGTTCCGTCGCGAGATCCGCGGCGCTCGGGCCGGTTGGGCGTCTGCGCGCCACGATGGCCGGCTTACGGGCTCGCGGGCCGCTGCACCGCTCGCCGGGACCGTAGTACAGTCGGGCCACCGCAGGAGGTCCCCATGCGCAAGCTCGTCATCGCTTCCCTCGCCCTCGCCTGTCTCGTCGCGGCACCCGCCTGCAAGGAGCCGGACCCGAACAAGTTCGAGACCCACATCGAGAAGATCAAGGATCCGGCCAAGCGGGCCACCGGGATGGCCGACCTCGAACGGCTGGTCAAGGCCGTCGCCTCGGCACCCGACAACCAGGCGCGGCTCGACGAGTTCGCCGAGAAGGTGGTGCCGGTCTTCGTCGAGGTGTGGGACGAGGCGAAGGAGCAGCACGACAACATCCTGAACATCCTCATCGCGGCGGGACATCCGGCGGGCTGCCCCGTGTGGGAGAAGGCCCTGGCCGGGATCGACGGCAGCGCCGAGGCCCGCAAGGAGGCCCTGCTCGCCCTCGAGGGGATCAAGAAGTCCAAGTCGCGCCAGTGCGCCAAGGCGGTCATCGAGGCCCTCGACAAGCTCATCGCCGATCCGAAGTTCGACAAGGGCAACGAGGAGGGGCGCCTGCGGCTCGAGATGGTCGAGACCCTCGGGGTGCTCCGGGTGCCCGAGGCCGTCCCGGTGCTGATCAAGGCGATGGAGCAGACGAAGGAGAACCAGCCGGTCGCGGTGCACCGGGCGGCCGCTACGGCCCTCGGCAACATCGGCGATCCGGCGGCGGTCGACGCCCTCATCACGGTGACGTTCCGGGTGCCCGACACGCCGAGCACGTCCGACATCGGCAACCGCTCGAAGACGGCCTTGGTCGCCATCGGCGAGCCGGCCGTGCCCCAGGTCCTCAAGATGCTGCGGGGCGAGCACGAGGAGGTCAACAAGCTGGCGGCCGAGCACGGTGTGCCCCTGCAGATCGTCAAGAACACGGCCGCAGGGATCCTCGGCGCCATGGGGGCCAAGCAGGCCGTCGAGGAGATCGTCGCCTTCATGCCCCAGGACGACTGCGGCGAGAAGCCCAAGGCCGAGACGGATCCGGAACAGGCGGCCCTGCGGGCCATCGTCGCCCAGGCCCTCGGGTTCATCGGCGACGAGCGGGCCGTCGATGCCCTCTGCTCGTGCGTCCATGCCACCCACAATCCCGGGGACATGTGGCCCATCGTCGAGGCCCTCGGGCGCATCGGCGGCAAGAAGGCCACCGAGTGCCTGGTCGACGTGCTCGAACGCGGCGAGTACGACCCCGAGTACCTGACGAACTCGGACTTTCGCTACGAGGTGCGCTGGGAGGGGGCGCGCTTTGCCATCATGGCGGCCTCGCCGGAGGATCTGCCCAAGGTGGAGGCCGCCATCGCCGCCCAGACCGATCCCAAGGTCAAGGAGAAGATCGCCCAGTGGCAGCCCGGGATCGACGTGGTCAAGAAGTGCAAGGACGACAAGGCCTGTTACCTCGGCGTGCTCAAGGACACCTCGGCCCACTGGTTCGCCCGTGAGAAGGCGGCCGTCGAGCTTGCGCGGCTCGCCAAGGGCGATGTGGAGGTCGCCACGGAGATCGCCAAGGCGTTCAAGGTGCGCAGTCCCGACGCCCGGGTGACCATGGCGCTCCTGCCGGCCCAGATGCTCGAGGGCAAGAGCTGTGCGGCTTGCGTCGAGGCCTACCAGAAGGTGCTCGAGGCGGAGAAGGGCACCATGGACGCCAAGATGCAGCTTCCCGTGTTGGTGGCCCGGTACACCATGGCCAAGCTGCGTCCTTCGGCGGCCGAGGAGAAGGCTGCCGACGAGGCTGCGCGCAAGGCCGGGGGCGCCGCCGAGGCCAAGGGCGGTTGACGGCCCCGCGATGGCCCCTCGTGTGATCGACGGGCGGCCGGCGCAGGTTCGTCCGGCGGGCCGCCGAGGTGCCGGTCACCCGGGCGGAGCGGACGGGTCGTCCTGGACGCGCCGGCACGGCGGGCTCGTCGGACTCCTTGCGGTGTGCCTCGCCGGGTGCGCCTCGTCGATGCGCAAGGGGCCGACGCAACATGCGGCGGCATCCGCCCCTGCGACGTCGGCCTCCGAGGGCGAGCCCGAGGCTGCGTCTCGGCCGCCGGCGGCGCGTTCGCCCGAGGAAGCGATCGCGGCGGCCGATGCAGCGTTCGAAGACGGCGATCTCCCGCGGGCCGTCGCCGTCTTGTCCGGGCTGCTGGCACGCCCGGGGCTCGCGCCTCGCCAGCGGGCGGATGCGCTGTGGCGGCTCTCCGAGATCTACGAGGCGCTTCGGGACTGTCGCGCCGTGGTGCGGACCCTCGGTCGCTTCCTCGACGCCGCGTCCGACGACGTGCGTCGCACCCAAGCGTGGATGCGCAAGGGCGCCTGCGAGGCCGAGATCGGGGACTTCGCTGCGTCACGGGAGGCGTATGCCCGGGCCCGCGAGGAGGGGGGCGAGCGTCTCGGGCCGGCCGCGCGCATCGAGACCTACGCCCGCGAGGGCTACGCGGCGTTCGAGATGGGCGACCTCGAACGTGCCGAGAAGGTGCTCGCCGAAGGCGATGCCTACGCCGCGGAGATCCTCGAGTCGACGCGACTCGACGACTACTACTTCGTGGGGATGATCCGCTTCTATCGTGGCGCGATCTGGCACGTGCGCTTTCGGCAGGTGACGATCCGATCGCGGCGGCGCGACATGGCGCGCGACTTCAATACCAAGATGGAGTACTTGGCCAAGGCCCAGGCATTCTACCGCGAGGCCGTGCGCGCCAAACACATGTTCTGGGTGTCGGCCGCGGGGTACCAGATGGGCCAGTTGTTCGCCGAGTTCTACGACGCCATCATGTACGCGCCGGTGCCGAACTGGCTGTCCGCACGCCAGCGGGAGATCTACTACGAGGAGTTGCGCAAGCAGCTTCGCCCGGCGCTCGAAAAGGCGATCTGGGTGTTCGAGAAGACCGTGGAGACCGCGCGGCGGCTCGGCTACACCTCACCTTTCGTCGAGCGTGCCGAGGCGAAACTTGCGCACCTTCGCGCCGTGGTGGTCGCCGGCCAGGGCCGCCTCGGCGAGCCCGACCCGCATCTGGTCCCGGAGATCGCGCGGCCGATCGCACCCGCCGAGCCGGGGGGCGAAGATCGTGGACCGCTCGAGCGAGCCCTCCACGTGCCCCGTCCGACCCCCTTGTGAGGCCGCAGGGTCGGGGGGATGTGATGTGAGTTATCGCATGGGCGCAGCGGAGGCTCGTTGGGCGCTCGCGGCGGTCGGCGGGGGCCGAGCGCCGGCACCCGCGCGCCCCTCGGCCGAGGCGACCGCGGGCCGGGAGGCAGCGGGCCGGGACCATCCTGCCGACCGCGCGGGGACGGCCCCGGGAGCGTTGACAGGCGATGGGCCGAAAGCTATACAGCGCGCCCCGTGCGGCCGGCCAGGCCGTCTACGACGACCTCCCATGACCCTCACAAGGAGCACCACGCTGGCGTAGCTCAATTGGTAGAGCACCTGACTTGTAATCAGGGGGTTGCGGGTTCGAGTCCCATCGCCAGCTCCGGCCGCCCCCGGCCCCCTCGACTCCACCGAGCATCGCCCTCGCCGCGACGACCTCCTTCGACCTCCACCGTGTGCCGACCCCACGCACAGAAGCTTCCAACCCCTGGATGGGTGCCCGAGTGGCCAAAGGGAGCGGACTGTAAATCCGCCGCGTTTATCGCTTCGTTGGTTCGAATCCAACCCCATCCACCGACGCCGGCCACGGCCACCATGCGGGAGTAGCTCAGTTGGTAGAGCGTCAGCCTTCCAAGCTGAATGTCGCGAGTTCGAGTCTCGTCTCCCGCTCCATCGTCCGCAAATCTCCGACAAGACCCAACATTCCCTACATCCTCACGCCCTCGTAGCTCAGTCGGTAGAGCGCATCCTTGGTAAGGATGAGGTCTCCGGTTCAAGTCCGGTCGAGGGCTCCCGCCGACCGCCGCCGCGCCCTGCGGCTCCCAAAACGCACAACGCAAGACCTTCACGAAACAACGAGGAAACGACCATGGCCAAAGAGAAGTTCGTACGCGACAAGCCGCACGTGAACATCGGGACGATCGGTCACGTGGACCACGGAAAGACGACGTTGACGGCGGCGATCACGAAGGTGCTCGGTCTTCGTGGCTGGGCGGACCCGGTGCCGTTCGACAAGATCGACAAGGCGCCGGAGGAGCGTGAGCGTGGCATCACGATTTCGACGGCGCACGTGGAGTACTCGACGCCGAAGCGTCACTACGCCCACGTGGACTGCCCGGGTCACGCGGACTACATCAAGAACATGATCACGGGTGCGGCGCAGATGGACGGCGCGATCCTGGTGGTGAGTGCGCCGGACGGTCCGATGCCGCAGACGCGGGAGCACATCCTGCTGGGGCGCCAGGTGGGGATTCCTGCGATCGTGGTGTTCCTGAACAAGATCGACATGCTCGACGAGGGTGACGAGGACATGATCGAGCTGGTGGAGGTGGAGCTTCGAGAGCTGTTGTCGAAGTACGAGTTCGACGGGGACAACACGCCGATCGTGCGCGGTTCGGCGCTCAAGGCGCTTCAGGTGGACGACTGGGAGGCGGAGGATGCCAAGTGCATCTTCGAGCTGATGGAGGCGTGCGACACGTGGATCCCGGACCCGGTGCGCGATTTGGACAAGCCGTTCCTGATGCCG
>RFGU01000150.1 GCA_003696955.1 Deltaproteobacteria bacterium
CCCCAGGTACCGCCCGTCGTGCCCGCCGGGAGTCCGCCGTCGGCGCCCGAGACTCGCCCGACCACGTCGAGCAGGCTCCGCAGGTCCTCCACCTGCCCGAGATGGAACGCGTGGGTCGGCGGCGCGTCCGCCAAGTCCACCCCGAACACCTCCGCGTCGATCTGAAGGTCGAGGCGCGTGGGTCCCTCGGCCACGGGGGTCCACGGCGGGGACAGGTACACGAGGCCGACCCGCCCATCGTCGCTTCGCCAGTCCACGCGCCCTGGGGATACGGGTGCGCTGCAAGCGCATACGAGTGCCATCGTACACACCCCGGCGAGGCGACGGCCGGCGACCTGCGTCGGGTGCAACGTGGCACGATGGGACGACACACCGCCACCATCGCCCCTACGGACCGGCACCTTGAAGCGGCCCGCCGCCCCGCTCTGGGACGCCAGCGGAGCACCGCGCGGGTGGAAACGAGCCCTCCACGGGGCGCCGGGCCTACGGCGACACGAGGCGCGCAATCGCCGACAGATACCCCGGCTGGGATGCGTCCGCACCGATGATGGTGAGGCTGTCGTCCAGCGTGTTCGCGACCCACAACCAGCCGTGGTCCGGGTCGAAGACGACATGATTGGGACCTGCGCCCACCTCCACCGTGGCCACCACGTCGAAGGTATCGAGGGCCACCAGCGCCACCTGCCGGTCGGCGTAGCAGCTCACCGCGGCGATGGCCGGTCCGGTAGGACCGTAGGCCACGGCCAGATGGTTCGGATTGCGGCACACGGGAACCGTCCGACGCAACTCGTCCTTGGGCCGGCCGGTTTCGTCGAGGCCCGTATCGATCTCGCTCAACCCCGGCGGCGTCGTGGAGACGACCAACAGACGGGTGCCCGCGGTGCCGGGCACGTACGCGACCCCGCCGGTCAGGGGCCGGGCCGGCAGCAGCGAAGGGTCGAAGGCCAATGTCGGCCGATCGCTACCGGGAAGCAGGGCACCCAACCCCGGCGCCACCGAGAAGTTGCGGATCCCCGGCCAGTACCGGTGGCTCGCCACCGCGGTCGGACGGGTGCAGTCCCGGCTCGCAAGAGACGGTGCTTCGGGGTCGCAAGGGCGCACGGCCACCGCGAACCCGCCGGCGAGTTCGAGTTCCCCGTTGGGGTCTTCGCGGAAGAACGACGATTCGACATCCTCGACGCGGGGGCCCGACACCGGGTCGAGGCCGAGCAGCGTGAGGGTGCCGTCGAGCAGGTGCGGCACGTAGGCGAGCGGTTGTTCGGGGTCGACGACCACCTGCACGGGGTCGGACGCCAGGGATGCCCCCGATGGCGTCGTCGCCAGGAGGTGATCGCGACCGCATCGACCGCCTGCGTCGGCGTTGCACGAAACCTCGACCTCCCCCGGACGCGAGCGATCGAGGTCGATCCACACGACGCCGTCCGGGTCGCGCACCGGGACGTAGAGGCGCAGCAGCCCCGTGGCCGTGCCAATCTCGCGACCGTCGGGGATCCCGGCCCCGGTCGGCACGTAACGTGTCAGATCCTCGCGCACGAAGGCCCGCACGTCGCAGACGGCGGGCTCCCCCGCCTCGCCGGAGGTACACGGGCCTGCGTCGTCGGCAGCGGCCACGGCGGCAGCCACGGCCCCCGCGTCGATCCACCACACCGCGCCCACGTCGAAACGGCCGTCCCAGTTGCCGCCGGTCACCGCAACGAAGGCGCCGCCCGGCGTGGGCCACAGCCCCGTGGGTTCGACGGGGGTGTCGGCCGGCGGCTCGCTCGGTCGGGCACACGCCACACCGAGGAGCAGGGAGAACGCAGCGACGTGGACCCGCTCGAACACGGCGACGCCGAGGATCCCACAGGGACCGGGCGGTGCAAGGATCCCCGGCCTGCGGACGCACGGCGAACGTGCCGGTGCGAATCGTGGCCGCCGTCGCCTAGGTCGCTCGCCGCCACCCTTCCCTACGGAAGGCTGCCTTCCGCCCACATCGACGCGTCGAAGACCGCCCGGCCGTAGGCCTCCGGATGGGCCGCCATCGCAGCCGCGACGGCGATCCACGAAAGGGCCAGCCGGCCCCACGCGGCGAGACTGCCCGCCCCACCCGTCGGCCACGGACCCGACGCCAGGCGCACGAGCACCGCCGAGCCGGCCCGCACGAACACCGCTGGCGTGGCGAGGGTCACGGCCAGGACGAAGGCGTGGGAGGCGACCTCCTCGATGCGAGTCACCGCGGGCAGGGACGCGCCGATCCCGGCGGCGCGCTCGAGGGCCACGGCCGACGCGAGGAAGGTCCGGTGCATACCCAGGGCGAAGGCGGCCGCCGCCGCCACGGCGAGGACCGTCGCCGCGCCCACGGGCACCGCGGGAGCAGGGCGCGTTCCCGCCGCTTCCGATGCGGCTCCCACGAGGGCCTGGCCGGCGAGTGCCGTGACGACCCCCAAAGCCGCCCCCTCCGCCACCTGTTGGAACGCACCGGTGGAAGGGGCCGCACCGCCCGCCGCCACGGCCACCAACACGCCGCCCCCCACACTGGCCGCCCCCCACACCCACGGCCCGAACACCCGGAACAGGTGCGTCTGAAGGAGGAGGACGACGGTCCACTTGGCCGCGAGGATCGCGTCGGTCGTCATGGCGCGTCCGGGCGCTTCGCGAGGTCGCGCAGGCTGTCGGCGAGGTACGATCGAAGCTCGTCCGCCATGGGTCCTGCCGCCGTGGCCAGTGCCGCGACCACGGCGGCCAACCGAGCGAGCTGACCGACCGCCGGGTCCTGCCAGCCGAACAGACGCCCGATCGCGGCCGCGGCGAACGTGGCCGCCGCCGCAGCTGCCACGAGGGGCATGGCCGAAAGCACGGCCATGCGCGCCGACTCGACCAGGACGCTCGACGGATCCATCACGGATAGCTCTCCACGAAGCCACGCACGAGAAGATGCACCCCGTCGGCGGCGAGGAAGAGGGCCAGCTTGATCGGCAAGGACACCACCTGGGCGGGAACGTTCGTCATGGAAGCGAGCACGAGGGCCTGTGCGACCAACAGATCGACCGCCAGAAACGGCGCCAGGATCGCCACGGCCATGTGCAGGCCCTGGGCGAGTTCGGTCAGGAAGAATCCCGCGACGACGACCAGCGGATCCCCCGTGCTGCGTCCGGTCAGCTCCGCGAGGAAGGCCCGTTCCTCGGGTGCTGCATGTCGGCCGAGGAACTCGAGCCACGGTTCGAGGGCCGCGCGACCGACGGCCGCCAGATCGACCTCCGGTTGCCCGAACGCCGTCCATGCCCCCTCGAAGGTGGGCAACATGACGATGCCCGCGAGCAGGAACCCGAGCATCCAGACCACCGGTCCCGGCAGCAGTCGCTCCGCGGAAAGCCCCGTCCGCAGGGCGGCGGTCACCACGAGGGCCTTGGCCAGCGCCGTGGCGGCCACGGCCACCAGCGGCAGCAGCGCGAGGACGACGAAGGGCAGCGAGCGCGTCGCGACGTCCGCCGCATCGATTCCGAGCGGGCCCATCTAGGCGGCCTCCTCCGCGACACGCGTCCGAGGCGCCGCCCCGCCCACGCCCCCCTTTCCTTCGCGACACGGCGAAGCGCTCGGCACCACGGCGGTCGCGTCCTCGGACAGGTCGGCGAGGACCTCGGGGGCGCCGCCCGGCCCCGTTCCCACGAGCAGGCGGCGTCCCTCGACCTCCACGACGTAAAGGGCGTGGGACGTCCCCAATCGGACCGTCCCCAGGACGCCGCGGGCTCGGGCCGCCTCCTGGTGCCGACGGACCCACCACAGCCCCGCGGCGGCCAGGGCCAGCGCCCCCCACACGAGGAGTTGCCCGGTCATGGCGCCACGCTACGGCGCGGCGGCCACGCGGCGCAAAATTGGGGCCAATCGATCCGCGTCCGGCCCGCACGAACGCGAACGCGGCCGCCGGTGCCGAGCACGGGCGGCCGCGAAAGGCCGGGGGGCGGGCCGACCTACCCCTCGGAGGCAGGCGGAAGATCCACCAGCTCGATGCGCGCCATGGGCGCGCCGTCGCCGACCCGCCGTCCGAGCTTGACGATCCGGGTGTACCCGCCGGGGCGCCCCTTGAGCGCCGGGCCGAGATCGTAGAAGAGCCGCCGCAACACGGCGCGGTCGTGCACGTAGCGGCCCGCCATGCGCATGGCGTGGACGAGACGGGCCTTCTCCTCGGGGGTGCGCTCCCCCTCGGCCTTGGCCACGATGTCCTGTACGCGCAGGCTCTGGGTGATCGTCGGCTCGACGAAGCGCCGAAGCTCCTTGGCCTTGGCAACCGTCGTCCGGATGCCGCCGTGCTCGAGCAGCGAGGTCACCATGTTGCGGAACATGGCCTTGCGGTGGGCCGAGTTGCGGCCGAACTTGCGTCCCGATTTGCGATGTCGCATGGCGTCAGCCCTCCTCCCGCACGCCGCCCGGGCCCTGCCAGTTCGGGATCTTCATCCCCAGGGAAAGCCCCATCTTGGCCAGGATCTCCTTGATCTCCTTGAGCGACTTGCGGCCGAAGTTCTTCGTCTTGAGCATGTCGGCTTCGGTGCGCTGCACCAGGTCGCCGATGTAGTGGATGTTCGCGTTCTGCAGGCAGTTGGCCGAGCGCACCGACAGCTCGAGCTCGTCCACGGAGCGCCAGAGCAACTCGTTGAGCTTCTCGTCGGCGGTGGACGTCTCGGCCGGCGCCTCTTCCTCCTCCTCGTGCTGCACGAAGATGGAGAGCTGGTCCTTGAGGATCCGCGCGGCGAATCCCACGGCGTCGTCGGGCCGGACCGACCCGTCCGTCCAGACCTCGAGCACGAGCTTGTCGTAGTCGGTGCGCCGACCCACGCGGGCGTTGGTGACCCGGTAGTTGACCTTGCGGATGGGGGAGAAGAGCGAGTCGATGGGGATGACCCCGATGGGCTGCCCCTCCTCCTTGTTCTGATCGGCGGTGCGATAGCCCCGCCCCATCTCCACGGTCATCTCCATGCGCAGGCGGCCACCCTTGGACAGGGTGGCGATGTGCTGCTCCGGATCGAGGATGTCCACGCCGGTCGGCGCCTGGATGTGTCCTGCCTTGACCGGACCGGGCTCCGACACGTCGAGGACCATGGTGCGACGCGTGGCGTCGTGCATCCGCAACCGCAGCGCCTTGACGTTCAGGATGATGTCCGAGACGTCCTCGACCACGCCTTCGACCGTCGTGAACTCGTGCAAGGCGCCGTCGATGCGGATCGTCGTGACCGCGGCCCCCTGCAGCGAGCTCAGCAGCACGCGGCGGAGGCTGTTGCCGAGGGTGACGCCGTAGCCACGCTCGAGGGGCTCGCAGCTGAACTTGCCGTAGTCGTCGGTGAGCTTGCCGTCTTCGACCTCGAGGCGCTTGGGACGTACGAGTTCCCGCCAGTTGCGCGCAATGACGTTGGGATCGAGCATGTCGGGTCGTCTCCTTGGCTACTTCGAGTAGAGCTCTACGATGAGTTGTTCGTCCACGTCCTGCGCAATGTCCGAACGGGTCGGAAGCGCCGTGACCTTGGCCACGAACTTGTCCTTGTCCACCTCGAGCCAGGCGGGCGTGGGCGTGCGATCCGAGTTGGCCAGGGCGTCGATGATCTTCTGGATCTTGCGGCTCTTCTCCCGCACCTCGACCACGTCGCCCATCGAGACCAGGTAGCTCGGGATGTCCACCCGACGGCCGTTGACCGTGAAGTGTCCGTGCCGGACGAGCTGGCGGGCCTCGGCGTGGCTCGCCGCCATGCCGCTGCGGACGACGACGTTGTCGAGGCGGCGTTCGAGCAGGCTGAGGAGGTTCTCGCCCGTCACGCCCTTCATGCGGGTCGCCTTGTAGTAGTAGCCACGGAACTGCTTCTCGAGCAGGCCGTACATCCGCTTGACCTTCTGCTTCTCCCGAAGCTGCTGGCCGAAGTAGCTCGGCCGCCGCTTGCGGGCCTGGCCGTGCTGGCCGGGCGGATACGGGCGGCGCTCGTAGGCGCACTTGCCCGAGAAGCAGCGATCTCCCTTGAGGTAGAGCTGAGCGTCTTCACGCCGGCAGAGCCGGCAGACCGGACCGGTGTAGCGTGCCATGGAACCTCGTTAGACCCTCCGGCGCTTGGGCGGCCGGCAGCCGTTGTGGGGGACGGGGGTGACGTCCTTGATCGACGTGATTCGCATGCCCGCGGACTGGACGGCCCGCAGGGCGGACTCCCGACCCGCGCCAGGGCCGGAGACCCGTACCGAGACGGTGTGGACCCCGTGCTCGGCTGCGCGCTTGCACGCCTCGTCGGCGGCGAGCTGCGCGGCGAACGGCGTCGACTTGCGCGAGCCACGAAAGCCGCGAACCCCGGCCGAGGCCCACGCGACGGTGTTGCCGCTGACGTCGGTGATCGTGACGATCGTGTTGTTGAACGTCGAACGGATGTGGACGATCCCCGTTCCGATGTTCTTGCGGACCTTGCGGCCCGTCTTCTTCGTCGTTGCCATGTTCCTATGCCTTCTTCTTCTGGGCCACCGTCGGGCGCTTGGGGCCCTTGCGCGTGCGCGCATTGGTGTGCGTCCGCTGCCCCCGCACCGGCAGGTTGCGGCGATGCCGAAGCCCGCGGTAGCAGCCGAGATCCATCAAGCGCTTGATGTTCATCTGCACGTCCCGGCGAAGATCGCCCTCGACCCGGTAGTCGCGTTCGATGACGTGACGGATGGCGCTGACCTGTTCCTCGGAGAGCTGATCGGTACGGATCGACGGTCCCACGCCGGCTTGCTCGAGGATCTTGTTGGCGCTCGTCCGGCCGATGCCGTAGATGTAGGTGAGCGCCACGTCGATGCGCTTGTTCCGGGGAAGATCGACGCCTGCGATGCGCGCCATGGCTAGCCCTGCCTCTGCTTGTGCTTGGGGTTCTCACAGATCACGCGCACGATGCCGCCGCGGCGGATCACCTTGCACTTGTCGCAAATCTTCTTGACGCTGCTTCTGACCTTCATGATTTCCTGCAGGCGGTGAGCGGATGAGGGTTCACGTCGCGAGGGCGACGATGGTGCCCCGCGTGGGATCGAGCCCGGAGGGGCGGACCCATACACGCATTCCGGGGTCGATGTCCATCCCCAGATCGGCGCGGTCGGGATCGAGGCTGGCTGCGAGCACCTGCCCTTCGTGGGTCCGCAGGCGAACCCGGGCGTACGGCAAGACGCCGACGACCGTCGCGAGGACGGCGTCCTGTGCGGGAGGTGTCGTCATGAAAAGGTAAGCTCGGCCCGTTCGGGGCGGGGGAACATGACACAACCGAGCACGCCGGTAAAGCCCCGTCAGGCTGCCGCCCACTGCCTTTTTGCGCACCACGCGCATGCCCGGGTGCCCGCGGGAACGGCGGGCCGGCCGCGGCTCGGAGCACGACGGCCGGCCGCGCTCGAAGCGGTGGTTGCGGCGCCCGGCGCATCCCACGCGGACTCAGGGGCCCGGATCCGGCGGTACGGGGGACGCCGACCGTCCGAGGGCGTGCAGCATGGCGACGACCATGTCCCAGACGTCGGGGTCGTCGAGCCCATCCCGCGACCCCAGCCGGCGCCGGACGTGGTCGAGGAGATCGGCAGTGCGGCGGCGGACCCGCGGCGAAGCGCGACCGATCCCCACGAGGCGGACGGTACCATCCGGTTCGTCGACGATGCGCACCCCGGCGGCGAGCAGGCGGGCCCGCGCGAGACGCTCGGCGACCTCCGCGGCCAACTCCGCGTCCTCGGCGTCGTCGACCTGGGTCCAGACGTCCTCGAGCAACCGCAACGCCCCGTCCACGTCCCCGCGTTCGAGCTGCACGTTCGCGCGGTTCAACGCCGCGACCACGGTGTTCGGGTGCCCCGGCCCGAGGCGCGCCCCCAGGATGCGATGGGCCTCGGCGTAGTCCCGGGCGGCCTCGTCGAGGCGTCCGGTCTGCTCCGCGATGCTCCCGAGGTTGTTCAACGTGCCCGCGACGTCCACGTGCTCCGGGCCGAGGGCGGCGACGCGGATCTCGTAGGCCCTGCGGTACAGTCGCTCGGCCTCGTCGAGACGCTCTCGGGCACTTTCCACGGCAGCGAGGTTCGCGAGCGAAACGGCGACGTCCGGGTGCCCTGGCCCGAGGCGTGCACGACGGATCTCGTAGGCCGCCTGATGCTGGGCGAACGCCTCGTCGAGTCGCCCGACGGCGGCCAGAGCGACGGCCAGGTTGTTGTGGGCCCAGGCCCGGGCCGTGTCGGCTCCGGGGATCCCTTCGAGGCGCCGCAACCCCCGTTCGTAACGTTCCAAGGCGTCGTCACGAAGCCCGGCGACGAGCAGCGTCGAGCCCACCGCGTTGTCCAGTTCCGCGCGTCGCCGCACGTCCCCCAGGTGCGTCACCAGTTCGTCGGCCACGCTCGCCCAGGAAAGGCCCGCCTCGGTCTCCGCCCGCCGATAGCCGAGGGTGTGCACGAGCCCCCGCGCGGCCTCGAACGCCCGGTCGAAGGCATCGACCTGCATGGCCGCCACGAACGCCTGCTCGTAGGCGCGTTGGGCTTCGTCGAAGCGGCCGAGCTTCTCGGCGGTGTCCGCCCGCAGGACCAGCGCACCGGCACGCAGGGCCGGAGGCAAGGGGGCGTCGGCGTCGAGCAACGCCTCCGCGGTGGCGATGGCCTCGTCGTATCGTCCCGTGTGGAGTTTGGCGAAGCCTCCGGCCAATCGGTCGGCGGCCTCCCCGTGCTCCGGCGCCGCATCACGATCGTGGCCCCACCGGGCGAGCACATAGGCAGCGTCGCCACATGGCGCGATCTCGGGGAGCGCCTCGACGGCGCTCGTCGCCTTCAGTGCGACGGGACGGTCTGCGGCACGGAGTTCGGCGACGAGCGCCCGCACCCTGCGGAGCCGGTCGTCGAGGCACGCGACGCGGGCGTCGAGCACCTCCTCGGAGATCACCTTGCGCACGCGCGCGTCCTCGCAGGCGCCGCGCCGCGCCGCCTTCCAAGCCGACGCATAGGCCGATAGGCCCTCGACGGCGCTGTGGGCCGTCTTCTCGGCGTCGGCCGGCAGGACCGATCCGAGCCGATCCAGGACCTGCGACGTGACGTCCTCGTTCCAGACCGCGGCGACGGGCGTCCCCACGTCCGAACAGGCGCTCGGTCCATCGAATGCGGCACGCACCACCCCGTAGCTGCCGATCGCCGCCACGCCGACGAGGACGGCCGCCAGCCGTCGGCGCCGCACGCGGGCCGTGTCCTCGTCGAGGACCTGCAACAGTGCCTCCATGTCCGGAAAACGTTCCTCGGGGT
The DNA here is from genome assembly GCA_003696955.1 of Deltaproteobacteria bacterium. GTDB lineage: Bacteria > Myxococcota_A > Polyangia > Nannocystales > Nannocystaceae > J032. Next base: position 9,223 of record RFGU01000150.1, read on the forward strand.
TCGCCGACAACCCCCGCACGATGGCCCGGCGCACGGCGTAGGGCACCCGTGGACGGGCGGGCACCGGACGGTGGTTGCCGCGCAGGACGTTCAGGGCCAAGGCGGCGTGGGTGTCCCCCGGAAACGGCCTCGTACCGTAGAGCGCCTCGTAGAGCGCGACACAGAAGCTGAACTGATCGCTGCGCGCATCCGCGGGCATGCCCATGTGCTGTTCCGGGCTCATGTAGGCAGGCGTGCCCAGGACGGCGCCGGTTCGCGTGAGGCGCTCGAAGGCGTCCGAGGTCGACGACATGGAGATCGACGTCACCGCGGGCGGCCGCGCCGGCGCCCCCCCGGCCCCCCCCGAGTCCGCGCGGTCGAGATCGTCCGATGCGGAGCTTGTAGACGCCGTCGGTTCGGAGCCCTGCGCATCGTCCTCGGCCACGGTGGCCAATCCGAAGTCCATCACCCGAACCCGTCCCTTGCGGTCGACCAGGACGTTTTCGGGCTTGAAGTCGCGGTGGACGAGTCCGGCGGCGTGGGCAGCCGCCAGCCCCCGTCCCGCCGCTCGAAAGAGATCCAGGATCTCGTGTACGGACCGGCGCTGCGCCTTCAGGTGGGCGCCCAAGGTGCACCCGTCCACGAACTCCATGGCGATGTACACGTCTTCCCCCACCGTGCCTACGTCGTAGACCGTCATCACGTTCGGATGGGACAGGCGCGCCATGGCCTGGGCCTCCCGCAACAGGCGCATGCGCCGTTCTTCCCCGCGGTGTCCGTCGTGGAGCAACAGCTTGATGGCCACGCGCCGATCGAGTTCGGGATCGTAGGCGGCGAACACGATGCCCATGCCACCCGCCCCCACCTGGGCGAGGACGACGAACCGGCCGATGCGATCTCCGGGTTCGAACGCACGCTTGCCGGGCGGCGGTGCACCCGTCCCCCCGTCGGTCTGGATCCGGGTGTCGACGTCGCTCGCGGCGCCGGGCTCGTTCGCGTGGGCATCGTCGAGGGGTTCCCCCGCCAGGGTGGGTTCGTCCGAGGGCACGCGCCGGTGCCCGCCCTCGTCCGGCGGCCGGGGGGAAGATGCCATCTTCGGTCATCATGCCACGTCGCGCTCCCACGCACGATGCGAGTGCGTGGCCCCTACGACGGGGCGCCGCACCGAGGCCGTGCGACGCCGGCGCGAGCGGGCGGCCCGGGGCCAGGCGGACGCCGGGGGGGCGGTCACCGACGCACGGCGTGGCCTCGGCTGTCCGGACCTCCGCGACGCCGCAACGGCGGGTGCGCCCGCCTCGGCGATCCGGCGAACCGTCCGGCCTCTACGAGCCCGCTCGAACGGCCTCCGATGGGCTGCCTCGAATGCCCACCACCGGAGGGCGCTCCTCGACGGACGGTGCCTTCGACACGGGCCGGTCGAACGCCGCGACCGACGGACCGCGCGAACCGGCCACGAGGCCGCTCCCCACGCGCCGCATTCAGCCGCGGCGGCGGCGAGTTCGCGACCCTCGCGGTCCCGCAAAGCCCTCGTAGGACCGCGTCACCAGGTGCGACTCGATCTGCTGGGCCGTATCGAGGGCCACGCCGACGACGATCAAGAGCGACGTGCCGCCGTAGTAGAACGGCACGTTGAACTTCACCTGCAGGAACGTCGGCAGGACGCAGACGGCGGAGATGTACCAGGCGCCCACGAAGGTCAGCCGCGTCAACACGTAGTCGATGTACTCCGCAGTCCGCTTGCCCGGACGGATCCCGGGGATGGACGCGTTCTGCTTCTTCAGGTTGTCCGCCACGTCGACGGGATTGAACTGGATCGCCGTGTAGAAGAACGTGAAGAAGATGATGAGCGCGACGTAGACCGTGCTGTAGAGCCACCCGTCGTAGCGCAACGCCCCGGAGATGTCCTGCAGGATCGGGTTCTGCGTCATCCCCGCAATCTGGTTGGGGAACATCAGGATCGACGAGGCGAAGATGGGCGGGATCACCCCGGCGGAGTTGATCCGAAGGGGCAGGTAGTTCGCGCTGCCACCGAACATCCGGCGCCCTTCGACGCGTCTTGCGTACTGCACCGTGATCCGTCGTTGGCCCCGCTCCATGACCACGACGAACGCGATGACCGCGATGGCCATGGCGAAGAGGATCCCCAGCATCATGGGCCCGAAGTTCTCCGGATCGTCCTGGGCCTTCTGGAGGAGCCGATAGATGGCAAGCGGCAGATTGGCGATGATGCCGGCGAAGATGATGAGGGAGATCCCGTTGCCGATGCCCCGCTCGGTGATCTGCTCGCCGAGCCACATCAGGAAGACGGTGCCGCCGGTGACGGTCAGAACGGTCATCAGGCGGAACCCGAGGCCCTCCTCGAGCACCAGCGTCTGGCCGGCGGTGTTCTGGGACTCGAGCCAGCTTGCGATGAAGTAGCCCTGGATCACCGACAGGAACACCGTGCCGTACCGGCTGTACTGGTTGATCTTACGGCGGCCGGTCTCCCCTTCCTTGCTGAGCTGCTCGAGCCGCGGGATCACCACCGTCATCAGCTGCATGATGATGCTCGCGCTGATGTACGGCATGATGCCGAGGGCGAAGATCGACAGCTGCTCGAGGGCTCCGCCCGTGAACATGTTGAAGTAGCCGAGGAATCCCCCCTGCCCCTGTTGGACGATCTCGGCCATCACCTTGCGATCCACGCCGGGCACGGCGATGAACACACCGAGGCGATAGATCGCCAGCATGCCCAGGGTGAAGAATACGCGGCGCCGAAGCTCGGGCAACTTGAAGATGTTGATGATGACGTTCATGCCGACGTAGGGGATCCGGTCCGTGGTGGGTTACGCGGGGGGGGCGCATGTGGCCTTCAAGGCGGACGGGGCGGACGCGCGCGGATGGTACCGCGGCTCCCGCCCCGTCTGACGTCGTGCGCACGATGCGCTATTGCGGCCCCTCGGCCACGGCCTCGAAGGTGCCGCCAGCGGCCTCGAGCTTCTGCTTGGCCGAGCCGCTCGCCCGATGCAGCTTGACCGTCAGTGGCTTGGAGATCTCGCCGTCCCCGAGAAGCTTGACCACGGTCGCCTTCTTCGGGACCAGGCCGCGGGCGCGCAGGGTCTCGACCGTGACCTCGGCGCCCGCATCGAACGACGCGTCGAGGCGACCGAGGTTGATCCCGAACACCTCCACGCGATCGACGCGCACGAAGCCCCGCTTCGGCACCCGCCGGTGGATCGGATTTTGGCCGCCTTCGAACGCCACCGGCATGGCGTTGTGTCGGGCGAGCTGCCCCTTCATGCCGCGACCGGACGTCTTGCCGCGGTGGGAGCCGATCCCTCGGCCGACGCGCTTCTTGCGCTTCCGCGCTCCTTCCGGCGGCCTGAGCGTGTGCAGGGTGGTACCCATGTCTTCCGTTCCTTTCCGTAGATGCTGTCTCGCTTGCGACGCCCCGTCATTCCACGGGTTCGACCGTGACCAGGTGCTGAACCTTCCGGATCATGCCACGGACGGCCGGCGTGTCTTCGAGAACGACCGAGTGATGGAGCCTGCGCAACCCTAGGCCACGCACGGTCTCCTTCTGCGTCCGTTGACGGTCGATGGTGCTGCGAACGAGCGTAACCTTGAGCTTCTTGGCCATGGTCAGATCCGCTCCATGAGCTGGTCGACGGCGATGCCCCGCTTGGCCGCGATCTGCTCCGGGCTGCGCAGCTGCTTGAGGGCATCGATGGTCGCGTAGACGACGTTCAAGGGATTGCCGGAGCCGAGGGACTTGCTGAGCACGTCGTGGATCCCCGCGCATTCGACCACCGCCCGCACGGCCCCGCCGGCGATGACCCCCGTACCGGGGCTGGCCTTGCGAAGCAACACGCTCGACGCCCCGTGCTCACCGATGACATCGTGGGGGATCGTCGCGCCGGCCAGGGGCACCTCGAACATGTTGTGGCGTGCGATCTCGTTGGCCTTCCGGATCGCCTCCGGCACCTCACGGGCCTTGCCATGACCGACGCCGACCCAGCCTCGCTCGTTCCCCACGACCACCATGGCCGTGAACGAGAAGTTGCGGCCGCCCTTGACCACCTTGGCCACCCGATTGAGGAAGACCACGCGGTCGACGATGTCTCCGAGGGATTCGATATCGACTTTCATGCTTGCGTCCTAGAACTCGAGGCCGCCCTCGCGCGCACCCTCTGCGAGGGCGCGCACACGGCCGTGGAACTTGTATCCGTTGCGGTCGAAGACCACCTTCGTGATGCCCTTTTCCTGGCACAGCTTCGCGATCGCCACGCCGAGGGCCCGAGCACGCGCCGTCTTGTCTCCGTCGGTCTTCGCGGCCTCCGACCGGTCCGACAGCCCCACGACCGACCGCGAGGCCGAGTCGTCGATGACCTGGGCGTAGATGTGCTTGTTGCTGCGATAGACGGAAAGGCGCGGCCGTTCGGCCGTGCCGGCCACTTTCTTGCGAATGCGGCGCTTGCGTCGCGCGCGCTTTTCCCTTGGGTCGTTCGTTGCCATGGTCGAAAGCTCCCTTGTCGCGGCCTACTTCTTGCCGCTCTTGCCTTCCTTGCGCACGATTCGCTCCTCGGCGTACTTGACCCCCTTGCCCTTGTAGGGTTCGGGCGGCCGGTAGCGCCGGATGTCGGCGGCCACCTGCCCTACGAGGGCCTTGTCCGCCGAGGTAAGCACGATGGAGCCATCCTTCTCCACCTCCGCCGTCACGCCGTCCGGAAGCGGATGGCTGATGGGGTGAGAGAAGCCGAGGGTAAGCTCGAGGTTCTTGCCCTTGACGGCGGCACGATACCCGACGCCGTTGATCTCGAGCTTGCGCGTCCAGCCTTCCGCGCATCCCTTGACCATGTTGGCGACGATGGCGCGCGCCATTCCGTGTTTGGCACGGTACGGACGGGCCTCCGACGCGCGCGTGAACTTCGCGGTGTCGCCCTCGATCACGCAGTCGATGCCGTCGGGCAGGCCGAAGGAGAGCTGACCCTTGGGCCCCTTCACCTTGACCGTGCGGCCGTCGAGGGCGACCGAGACGCCCTTGGGAATGGATACCGGAGCTTTGCCGATGCGGGACATGGTCGTGGAACCTCTCTCGTTACCAGATGCTGCAGAGGAGCTCGCCGCCCACGCCCGCCTTGCGCGCGTCGTGATCGGTCATCACGCCTCGCGACGTGCTCACGATGAGGATGCCAAGTCCGTTACGAACCTTGGGGAGATCGCTGCGCCCGGCGTACTGCCGTTGCCCCGGCTTCGAGATGCGCTCGAGGCCCTCGATGGCGTTCTGCTTGCCGTCCCACTTGAGGTCCACCTTGATCCACTTGCGCGGGCCGTCTTCTTCGACCTCGAAGTTCTCGATGTAACCCTCGCGTTTGAGAATGTCGGCGATCGCGATCTTGAGTTTGGATGCGGGGATACGGACGTCCGCATGCCGTGCCATCACGGCATTGCGGATCCGGGTCAGCATATCGGCGATGGGGTCGGTCATCGACATGGGTCCATCCTCTCCTTACGCCTTGGCCTTGCGAAACGGCATGCCGAGGGCGTCGAGGAGCGCAAAGGCCTCCTCGTCGGTCTCGGCCGTCGTGTGAATGCAAACGTTCATCCCAGGCACCTTGTCGAGGCGGTCGATGTCCACCTCGGGGAAGATCAGGATCTCCCGGATGCCCAGGGTGTAGTTGCCGCGACCGTCGAAGGCCCGGGGCGAGATGCCCCGAAAGTCCCGCGTCCGTGGCAACGCCACCGAGATCAAGTTGTCCAGGAAGTCCCACATGCGCAGGCCCCGAAGCGTCACCATGCAGCCGATCTTCATCCCTTCCCGCAGCTTGAAGCCTGCGATGGACTTGCGAGCCCGGGTCACCACGGGCCGCTGGCCCGAAAGGCGCCCGAGCGCGTCGAACCCCTGCTCGAGGAGCTTCGGCATGCGGGCGGCTTCCCCGAGACCGATGTTGAGCACGATCTTCGACAGCCGTGGCACCTCGTACGGGTTGCGATAGCCGAACCGTTCCGACAGCGCCTTGCGCACTTCGTTCTCGTACTTGACCAAAAGACGCGGCCGGTCCGCGGGGCCCCGCTCCTCCCGGGCCTCCATGACGTTGGGGAACCGGTAGGGAAAGCCCTGGTCCTTCTTCTTCTTCTGCGTTGCTACGCCTCTAGCCATGGGTCCTACTCGTCGATCTGCTCACCCGAGCGCACGGCGATGCGCACGCGGCGGCCGCTTTCGAGTTGCTTGACGCGAACGCGGGTGGGTTCCCCCGTCTTGGGGTCCGCCAGCATCACGTTCGAGACGTGGATGGGAAACTCCCGCTGCACCCGCCCGCCCTGGGGGTTCTCCTGGGTGCGCTTGATGTGCTTGGTGCGAATGTTGGCACCGGCAACGACGACACGGTCGGCCTTCGGCAGCACACGCAACACCTCACCGGTGTGCCCCTTGTCCTTGCCGGCGATGACGACGACCTTGTCGCCCTTCTTGATCCTGCGCATCACAACACCTCCGGTGCGAGGCTGATGATCTTGAGGAAACGCTTGGCCCGCAGCTCGCGCGCCACCGGTCCGAAGATGCGCGTCCCGATGGGTTGCTTTTGGTTGTCGATGAGCACGGCGCTGTTGTTGTCGAAGCGGATGACGCTCCCGTCCTCCCGGCGCAGGCCCTTGCGGGTGCGCACGATGACCGCCTTCATCACCGAGCCCTTCTTGATTTTGCTGTTGGGCATGGCTTCGCGGACGGCCACGACGACGACGTCGCCGACGTTGGCATACCGGCGCTTGGAGCCCCCGAGCACCTTGATGCACTTGACCTTCCGGGCGCCCGAGTTGTCCGCCACATCGAGAATGGATTCGACCTGGATCATGTCAGCGGTGCCCTTTCCACCACGGCCTGAAGGCGCCAGCGCTTCTCCCGCGACAGGGGCCGTGATTCCACGATACGGACGACGTCACCGACCCGCGCGTCGTTGTTCGGGTCGTGGGCCTTGTACTTGGCCCGCTCGTTGACGTACTTCTTGTACTTCGGATGCCGGTAGCGGCGTACGACCTGCACGACCACGGTCTTGTCCATCTTGTCGGACACGACGGTGCCCGTCAGGACACGCTTGTGCCGCCGCACCCCGGCCTGGGCGTTCGAGTCGGTCACGGCGAGGACTCCTTTCCAAGTTCGCGGGCACGCAGGATCGTCTGGATCCGAGCGATGTCCCGCCGAAGGCTGCGAATCTCCGAGGGCTTGACCGGCCGCTGGGCGGCGACCCCCATGCGCTCCTTGAGCAGTCGTTCCCGCAGGGAGCGCTCGAGGTCCCGGAGTTCGTCTTGCGTCTTGTCACGAAGTTCGGAGGGCTTCACGGCTACATCTCCCGCTTCACGAAGCGCGTCTTGATGGGCAGCTTGTGGTGAGCACGAAGCAAGGCTTCGCGTGCGGCCTCCTCGGAAACGCCCTCGATCTCGTAGAGGATGCGTCCCGGGCGGACGACGGCGACCCAGTACTCCGGTGCCCCCTTACCCTTACCCATCCGGGTTTCGGCCGGCTTCTTGCTGATGGGCTTGTCCGGGAAGATCCGAATGTAGACCTTGCCGCCGCGGCGAATGCTGCGGTTGATCGCGATACGGGCGGCCTCGATCTGGCGTGCGGTGATCCAGCCGCACTCGAGGGCCTGCAGCCCGTAGTCGCCGAAATCCACCCGGGTTCCGCCCTTGGCGGCACCCTTCATGCGGCCCTTTTGGACCTTCCGGTACTTGACTCTCGACGGTGAAAGCATGGGTCGTTCTCCACCTTTCGGGGCCTAGGCCCCGGCCTCGCTGAACCGTGGCTCCTGGGCGTGCGGGCCGGAGGATCGATGGTCGTAGACCTCGCCCTTGAAGATCCAGCACTTGACCCCGATGTGGCCGGCGGGGGTACGTGCCTCGGTGAACCCGTACTCGATGTCCGCACGCAGGGTGTGAAGCGGGATCCGGCCCTCGCGATACCACTCCCGACGGCACATCTCGGCGCCGCCGAGCCGGCCCGCGGCGTGGACGCGGATGCCCTTTGCGCCGAACTTCATGGCCGTCTGCACCGCACGCTTGAGGGCGCGCCGATACGCGATCCGTCGCTCGAGCTGCTGGGCGATGTTCTCCGCCACGAGTTGGGCGTTGACCTCCGCCTTGCGGACCTCACGGATGTTGATGAACACCTCCGAAGAAGTCAGCTTCTGGACTTCCTTCTTGAGGGCCTCGACGCCGGCTCCACGCTTGCCGATGATGATGCCGGGACGCGCAGAGAAGATATCGATCTTGACCTTGTCGGCCGCGCGCTCGATGTTGATCTCCGCGATGCTAGCGCTATGGAGCTTGTTCTTGATGTAGCGCCGCAGATCGAGATCCTCGTGAAGCCACTGCCGGTACTTGGCATCCTCGTACCAGCGCGAATTCCACGTCTTGACGATGCCGAGGCGAAGCCCGATTGGATGCGTCTTCTGGCCCATTACGTTCTCTCCGCGAGTTCGACGAACACGTGGCTCGTCTTCTTGTTGATCCGGGTGGCACGACCCATGGCGCGTGGCCGCCAGCGCTTGAGGATGGGGCCCTGGTCCACGGTGATCCGCCGTACGTAGAGCCGGTCGAGATCGACGTCCCCCGCGGCCTGCTCGGCGTTGGCAACGGCCGACACCAAGAGCTTGAAGAGGGGGCGAGCGCCGCTGCGTTGGGTGAACCGGAGTTCCTCGATGGCGCGCGCCACCGGTTTGCCGCGCACCATGTCGGCGAGGACGCGCAGCTTCCGGGGCGCGATACGTACGTATCGAAGCTTCGCAGTGGCCATGGTCTATCCCTTCTTGCCCTTGCGGCTGCCGGCGTGACCACGAAACGTGCGGGTGGGGGCGAACTCGCCGAACTTGTGGCCCACCATGTTCTCGGTCACGAACACCGGAATGAAGTTCTTGCCGTTGTGCACCATGACGTTCGCCCCGACGAAGCTCGGTAGGATCGTCGAGCGGCGGGACCACGTCTTGACCGCCTTGCGCGAGCCCTCGGCGACGACGGCTTCGATTCGCTTCTTGAGTTGCGGGTCGACGAACGGACCCTTCTTGATGGAGCGCGGCATGTTCTCCTCCTACTTCTTTCCGCCCCGTCGGGTCACGATGAAGACGTCGGTGCGCTTGTTCTTGCGGGTACGGTAGCCCTTCGTCGGCTTACCCCAGGGGGTGCGCGGGTGACCACCGCCCGAGGTGCGGCCCTCGCCGCCACCCATCGGGTGATCGACCGGGTTCATGGCCACGCCCCGAACGTGCGGACGGCGTCCGAGCCAGCGCGAGCGGCCCGCCTTGCCGAGCGTGACGTTGGCGTGGTCGGGATTGCTCACCGCGCCCACCGTCGCCCGGCAGGAGACGTGCACCTTGCGCTGCTCACCCGACGGCATCCGCACGTAGGCCCACTTGCCCTCGCGGGCCATGAGCTGGGCACCGGTCCCGGCCGCGCGGACGAGTTGTCCGCCACCACCGATCTTCAGCTCGATGTTGTGGATCGTCGTACCGAGGGGCATCGCGGAAAGCGGCAGACAGTTGCCCGGCTTGATGTCGGCCTTCGCCGAGCTGATGACGCGGTCGCCCACCGAAAGCCCCTGCGGCGCGAGGATGTAGCGCTTCTCGCCGTCGGCATAGTGCAGCAGGGCGATGAAGGCCGACCGATTGGGGTCGTATTCGAGGGCCGCGACCTTGGCCGGTACGCCGAACTTGTCGCGACGAAAGTCGATCTTTCGGTAGACCCGCTTGTGCCCGCCGCCCCGGTGCCGCGACGTGATACGGCCGTGATTGTTGCGGCCCTTCTTGTCGTGCACGTGCTCGACGAGGGACTTCTCGGGCCGCTTGTCCGACAAGGCGCTGCGGTCGAGGCTGGTCATTCCCCGACGACCCGGGGAGGTCGGCTTGTACTTCTTGATGGGCATGGCTCCCTCGCTACTCCTCGCCGTAGAGATCGATGGAATCGGCCGGATGGACCGTGACGATGGCCTTCTTCCAACCGGCCGTGCGACCACGGAACATGCCGACGCGCTTGGCCTTGCGGCGCACGACCATGGTCCGGACCTTCTGCACCCGCACGCCGAAGGCCATCTCGACGGCTTTGCGGATCTCGATCTTGTTGGCCTTGGGATGGACCTGGAACGTGTACTGGTTGAGTTCTTCGAGCCCCGTGGACTTCTCCGTCACGATGGGGCGCATGATGATCTCGCTGGGATTCATGCCACAGCCTCCTCGGCCTGCGCCCCCGAAAGGCGCGCATCGATGGCGCGAAGGCTCGCCTCCGAGACGACGAGCTTCGGAAAGCGCAGGATGTCGTAGACGTTGAGGCCCCGCTCGTCGAGGAACGAGGCCGAAGGCAGGTTGCGCGAGGACAGCTTGAGCCAACGGTTGTCGCCGGCGTCCACCAGCAGGGCGCGCGGCGCACCGATCCGCTCGAGGGCCTCGACGAGGAGCTTCGTCTTGATCTCAGGACCCTCGAAGGCCTTCACCACGACGAGGTCCCCCTCCTGTGCCCGCAGGGACAGCGCGGACTTGAGCGCGCCCGCCATGGCCTTGCGGTTCATGTGCAGGTCGTACTTGCGAGGCACGGGTCCGTGCACCTGGCCGCCTCCGCGGAACACGTTGACACGGGCATTGCCGTGGCGTGCGTTCCCGGTGCCCTTCTGGCGGTACATCTTCTTCTTGGTGCGAGCGATCTCGCCGCGGGACTTGACCTTCGCGGTCCCGGCACGCTTGCGGGCACGCAGCACCCGCACGGCCTCCCACAACAGGTGCTCACGCACGGGCGCCGCGAACACGTCGTCGGACACCTCGAGTTCGCCGACTTGGGCGCCTTGTAGGTCGATGACTGGAAACTTCGCCATGTCCGGCCTCGTCAGGTCTTGATCTCGACGTCCACACCGGCGGACAGATCGAGCTTCATGAGCGCGTTGATGGTCTCGTTGTTGGGATCGAGGATGTCGAGCACCCGCTTGTGGGTGCGGATCTCGAACTGTTCCCGCGACTTCTTGTCGATGAACGGGCCACGCAGGACCGTGTACTTGTTGATCTTCGTCGGCAGCGGGATGGGGCCGGCGACACGGGCGCCCGTGCGACGGGCCGTCTCCGCGATCTCCGTGGCCGACTGATCGAGCAGTTTGTGATCGTAGGCCTTGAGACGAATCCGAATCTTCATGTTCTGCATGGCTCGTACCTCCCGTGTCGCGCGGGGCCGCCTACTCGATGATCTCCGTCACCACGCCGGCGCCCACCGTCCGGCCGCCTTCGCGGATCGCGAACTTCAGCCCCTCCTCGCAGGCGATCGTCGTGATC
>RFGU01000151.1 GCA_003696955.1 Deltaproteobacteria bacterium
CTTCAGAACTGGAAGTAGATGAAGGCCTTGGGCGCGCCTTCGAGGAGCTTCATGAAGCCGTAGAACGATGCGGCCGAAAGCAGCCCCAATATGGGGCCGGGGATCCTACGGAAGATCCCGAACGCGACCTCGTCGACCCAGCGCCGCGGCGTCAGGTGATAGGCGAATCCGAAGACGAGCCCGGCGTAGACCCACGGACCTACGAGACCCGGCCGCACGCCCAGGCCGTCGCAGGCCAAGAGCCCCGCCACGAACGACGAGGCCGTGTCGAGATTCGGCGCGCGGAAGAAGATGCGGGAGAGCACCACGAAGTGGAGGAGGAGCAGGACGTGGACGGCCGCGAGCGGCCCGCGGGTCGCTTGCGGAAGCGCCGTCACCACCGCCGTTGCGACGGCCACCACCGCGGCGAGTCGAAGAGAAAGGTCGGCGGGCAGATCGAGCACGTGCCGTCCCGCAAGCCACGCTAGGCCCGCGAGGACGAGCGGCGGTACGACGACGAACGGCTTGCGTGCCAGCCGGAGCCGATCGCGCTTGCGGTTCCACCGGTTGAAGACCATGGCTGCGGCGTGCAGGTTCGAGTAGACGACGAAGTTCCAGCTGGCGCCGTGCCACATGCCCACGAGGAACATGGTGAGCCACAGGGCGACGTAGGCGCCGAAGGGGGAGGTCCAGGCGCTGCGCAAGGGGAAGTAGAGGTAGTCCCGCAGCCAGCTCGACAACGTCATGTGCCACCTGCGCCAGAACTCGGCGATGTCCCGAGCCTGGTAGGGCCGGTCGAAGTTCTCGGGGAAGCGGTAGCCGAGCAGACGCCCGAGCCCGATGGCGATGTCCGAGTAGCCGGAGAAGTCGGCGTAGATCTGCAGGGTGTAGCCGTAGAGGGCGAGGAGGAGTTCGGCCGAGGTGTACGTCTCGGGGGCGTCGAAGATGGGGTCGCAGAGCTGGACCGCGATCCAGTCGCCGAGGACGATCTTCTTGGCGAGGCCCTTGAGGATCCGAAACGCCCCCTCGGCCATGCCCGCCCGGCTGTAGCGGGGGCCCCGCCGAAGCTGGGGCAGGAGATCCGCGGCGCGGACGATGGGGCCGGCCACGAGCTGGGGGAAGAACACGACGAAGAGGGCGAAGCGCACGAGGGAGCGCTCGGGATCGAGGCGGCCCCGATAGACGTCGATGGTGTAGCTGAGGCTCTGGAAGGTGTAGAAGCTGATCCCGAGGGGCAGCACCACGTCGAGGTGGAAGGGCGCCGTCTCGATGCCGAAGGTGGCCAGTACGTCCCGCGTCGCTTCCACCAGGAAGTTCACGTACTTGAAGTACGCGAGGACGCCGAGGTTGCCGACCAGGCTCGCCGCCAGCCACAGCCGTACGCGCACGTCCTGCTTCGAGGCGCCTGCCGAACGCAGGGTGGAGATGGCGCGGGCGCACACGAAGTCGAGCAGCGTCGAGAAGACCAAGAGCCCGGCGTAGGCGGGGTGCGCCGGCGGGGGCTCGGTCTTCGGCCCCGCCATGTAGAAGAAGTAGCTCGCCCCGAGCAGGAACAGGGTGCGCGCCCACGGCCGCTGCGACAGCGCCCAGGCGGCCGGCAGGACCACCAGGGCGAAGAGCAGGAAGTCGAAGGTGGGGAAGAGCATGGCGGGGCAGGCGGCGGGACGGTACTACGAGCGCGCACGGCGCGGCCAAGTGCAGGCCCTGCGCCGGGTCCCGGCCCGCCGCCGGTCGGGGCGCGAGTTGTCCTCGGGACGCATGGGGTGCAAACATGGGGGAGAGAAGGGGGAACCATGCATCGAAGCGCCCGCATCACGACGTGTCTGGCCGTCGCCGCATTCCTCGTGCCCGCCTGCAGCGGCGGCGGCGACGACACTGCGAGCGGTGCGGCGTCGGCGTCCGGCACGACGACCCTGACCAGCGGGACCGGGCCCACCGGGACGGCCACGGCGGCGACGGACTCGAGCGGCGGAACCGACTCGGCCGGGTCCGCCAGCGCGACGGGGACGTCGACCTCGTCGACGACGTCCACGTCGGATGCGACCTCCACCTCGGGACCGCCCAAGTTCGATCTCGGCGCCTTTCCCGACGCGGGCAATCCCGGTTGCGGCGGCGGTGGCGGTGGTGGCGGCAACGATCCCGAGTTCTCGTACATCTGGATCGCCAACAGCAGCCAGGGCACGGTCTCGAAGATCGACACCCAGACCATGCAGGAACTCGGACGGTACGTGGTGCGCCCCGACGGCGGGGGCAGCCCGTCGCGCACGAGCGTCAGCCTCTCCGGCAACGTGGCGGTCGCCAGCCGACTCGGCGGCATCACCAAGATCTACGCCCGCGTCGAGGACTGCAAGGAGTCCAACGGCATGCCCGGGATCCAGACGGCCACGGACGCCAACTACCTGCCGTGGGGCGTGGAGGAGTGCATCGCCTGGCACACCCCCTTCAACGTGCCGAGTCCCACCCAACGCCCCGTGGCGTGGGCGCCCGGCACGTTGAATCCCCAGACCTGCGAGTACGAGAACGAGATGGTCTGGACGGCCATCGGCTCCAACAACGTCTCGAACAGCCTCGTCGTCTATCGGTTGAACGGTGACGACGGCTCCATCGACGCCACGATCCCCATGCCGGACGTGCCCATCGGCTACTTCGGGGCCTACGGCGGTGCGGTGAACGCCGACGGCGACTTCTGGTTCGTGAACTACGACGGCAATCCGCGCTACATGGTGCGCGTCGACTACGACGACCTCACCTACGAGAAGGTGCCCGTGCCGACGAACATTCGTCCCTACGGGTTCACGGTGGACTCGAAGGGACGCCCGTGGATCGGCTCGTTCGTCGACAAGAGCGCGCGCTACGATCCCGTCACCCAGACCTGGGATCAGTTCCCCGCCCTCGGCTACGGGATCCAGGAGGACGCCCAGGGCCGCATGTGGATGGCCGACTACGGCCTGCCCGGCGTGCGCGAGATCGACTCGGACACGCTGACCCTCGGCGTCCAGGTCCCGCTTCCGGCGAGCACGCCCAAGGGCGTCAGCATCGATTTCTACGGCAAGGTGTGGGTGGTGGACATGGGCAAGAGCGCCTTCCGCGTCGACCCGGACACGCTCACGTTCGACGTGTTCGATCAGTTGGTCGGCCCCTACACCTACAGCGACATGACGGGTTGGGGCCTTTCCAACGTCACGTTCCCACCCGGGTGATGGTGCGCGAAATCGCGCCCCGAGACCGCGGCGGCCGCTTCGGGCCGGGGCGTTCGCTACGATGCGGGCGTGGATCGACCACGTGGTCATGTGGCTGGCAGCCGGACGCCCTCGCCCGGCACCACGGTTCGACGGGGCGATGCCGCGCCGCC
>RFGU01000003.1 GCA_003696955.1 Deltaproteobacteria bacterium
CCCCCCACCTCCGCCGCCGGGACGCCGCCCCCACCGGCACCGGACGGGCCTTCGCCCCGATAGGCCCCACGGATGAAGCCAACGAATCGTATTCGCGGCGCGTTTTCGAGCGCGACCATTGGCGATGCCGCCCGCTGCGGTATCCTGCCGGGGTGATGCGGAACGCGATGCTGGGCGCGGCAGCGCTCGCGAGTCTGCTCATGGCCGGGTGCAGCGACCCGGGCCGGCGCACGTCGGGTACGGGCGGCACGACGACGGGGGACGGAGGCTCGACGGGCGAGAGCGGTACGACGGGCGAGGCCATGTTCGGACCGGAGGAACGGTTCGTCCTGCGGATCGACGACACGCCGCCTCCCGACCTCGTCCTCGAGATGGACCGGCAGGAGGTGGCGGATCTGTTCGGCGACGCCGCGGCGGACATCCACCTGCTCGACCTCGACACTACGCCCCTGCTCACGAACCAGCTTGCCGCCGTCATCGCCTCGTGCGGCACGGACTGGATGAACGACAAGCCCGATCCGGTCTACGACTGCTCCCTCACCCCCCTCGGACAGAGCTACCAGGGGTGGGACGGCACCTGGAAGACGAGCCCCGAGTTCTCCCTGGTGCGGATCCTGACGATCACCCCGGCCAACGCCGACGTGGCGGGCACCTCCATCGAGGGCGTGCAGGAGGTCGCGGACTTCCTGGGCATCGGCGGCGGATACAACGAGATCCTTTCCGAGGTCCTCGGCATCCCCCGCACCGAACGCATCGTGGACACCCCGAGCATGGTGCGGGCGCTCCAGACCTTCTTCCTCGAGAGCCATCCCAACGTGGAGGACGGCACCACCCTGCCCGTCACGTTGGCCGATGCGCTGTCGGACATGGCGACCCTCACCGAGCGCCTCGGCCCCGCGGGGGACCATCCCGGGATCGTCGCCCCGGAGTTCCCCGTGCACGGCGAGGTGTTCGGGCCCGACTTTCGCATGCGCGTGGTGGCGTCTTCGAACCTGCGCATCGTCGAGGGCGTCGACCTCGGCGGCGCCAAGGACTACCTGGCGGTCATCGCCGACGTGACGGGGCCCACCTACGAGGACGAGGTGGAGTTCGACTTCGAGGACCCCGAACGGTTCGAGCTTTCGGGACTGACCGAAAACCCCACCGTCGATCTTCGCTTTCGGATCGCCGAGTACGACGGGTTCGTGCCCACGTGCACCACCGATCCGTGCAAGCAGAACCTCCCGGGCACGCCGTGGGGGCCGGACTCGGTGTGGGCGCGCGATCCGTGGCTCCTCGAGCCCATCATCGTGGCCGCCGCCCGCGAACGCTACAAGACGCGTTCGGTCTACCTCGAGTACGGCCTGGGCGTCCTCGCCAAGATCTTCATCGGCCAGGACGGCGACCCCCCGGGCTGGTCCCGCTACGACATCCTCTTCGACATCGGCAATCCCCCCGAGCCCCAGTACCTGTGGGAGACCATCGGCGAGGTCGCGCAGGTGCGCATGCACGACAACCAATTCGCGGAGTTTCCCGAGGGCGCCGCCGACGTGGAGTTCACGCTCTACGACATCCCCGTGGGGATGACGGGGGCCGAGGCCGCCGAGGCCGTCCGCCCGGCCCTCCAGGCCCAGGCCTCGAAGCTCTCGGACATCCTGCTCGGCGACTTCAAGAAGAACAACGGCACCGTGGACTTCTACTACCGGCGCGCTTCGGACGGAAAGGCCTACGTCTTCTTCGTCGCCCCCGAGGACCTGGCCGACGGCGCCGACTACCCCTACGTGTCCCCCGGATTCTACGCGCAACCGAATCTGGCCGCCGCGTCCAAGCTCTCGGCCCGCGAGATGCCCGGCGTGGGTGACACCCTTCGGGAGAAGCTTTCGCTCGAGGCCGGCGAGACGGTCGTCTACGCGGAGGGACTCGACGGTCGCGTACGCCGGATCCGATTCGTGGTCGGCGCCACCGATGGGGAGATCGAAGTCCATGTGGCGCAGCCCCTTTGAACGACGGCCACACCAGCGCCCCGACGCCCACGGGACGGCGTTGGGCCTCGTCCTTTCGGCGTTGGTCGTGACGACGGCCTGTGCCGGCGACCCCCTTGCGGGCCTCGGCGACGACCCGGCCCCGACGCCCCTTTCCCCGGGCGAGACGCGGACCGTCGAGCTGCGCCATCTTCGCCTGGACGTAGAGGGTTTCGAACGCACCCTGACCCTCGACGAGCTGCGCAGTCTGCCGCGTTCGACCCTTTCCTCGATCTGGGTGATGGATCTTCCCCTCGCCCAGCTCGTCGAGAACGCCATGGACCAGGTCCTCGCCATGGACGCGGAGGAACTCGCCGAGGCCCCCCAGGCCACCCGGAATCTTCACACCCTGCTGTCGATGACGCCCGACGACGCGAACCTCGAAGGTACGAGTCTCGAGGAACTCATCTCCCTTTCGGGCGCCATCGGGATCCCGCCGGCCAAGGCCCTCGCGAACCTCATGGGCATCGGCCCCACCGATCGGATCGTGCCCATCGACGACGTCGCCGCCGCGTTCGTCGAGCAGGTGGTCGCAAGCCACCCCGCGGCCCAGGTGCGCCCCGGCCCCGTCGACGACGAACATCCCGACGGTCTGTGGCCCGTCGCGCCCGGTACGATCCCGGTGACCCTCGACGACGTCGCCTTCGATTTCGAGACGCTTCCGGAGAAATTCGGCCCCACGGAGAACCATCCGGGGATCGTCGAAGCGGCCAGCGGCGTCCTGGTGGCGGAGGAGGACTTCCGGTTCACCGTGAAGGTCTCCGCCCAGGCGCTCCCCTTCAAGGGCGTGGAGCTGCCGACGGCGTCGGTCGCCACGGTCAACAGCAAGCCCGGCCAGATCGAGCACCTGTTCGACTTCACGGACCCTTCGTGGCTGTCCATCGACGGCCTGGTCCCCGAGCCGAGGATCGGCGTTCTCACCCAGCGCGTCCTCGAGTACGACGGCTTCGTGCCCGGTGGAACGAGTCGCGATCCGGCCCCGCGGGGCGACTCTCCGGCATGGGACCTCGATCCGTGGCTCTTCGAGGCGCTCATCGCCCAGACTGCGTACCGCTGGGGACAGGAGGTGCCGCCCCACTGTGACGAGTACGAACTCGGTACCGGCACGGTGGCCTTTCGCGCGTGCGTCGAAGACGACGGATGGGTCTCCATGGAGACGTTCAACGACGTGGGCGCACCGCCACCGCCGTCCTATCTGTGGGATCTCCTGTTGGAGATCGCCCAGGTTCGCTTGCACGACGGCGGGCTGTCCGAGGGCGAGGCCGACATCGAGATCACCGTGCGGGACGTGGCGGTGGGCATCGGCCCGGCGGAGATCGTCGATCGGATCCGCACGAACATCGAGGAGAACCCCGCGGGGCTTACCGAGCTGGTCCGCGCGATCACCGACAACACCGAAGGCGACGCCGACTTCTACTACGTGCGCACCCGTCCCGACGCGCCCGCCGACGTCGCCGGCGATTACCTCTTCTTCGTGACCGAAGACGACCTTCGGCGAGGGCCCGACGGCGCCCCGGTGCGGGGCTACGACTACGAGCGCCCCGGCTTCTACGCCGATCCAGAGCTCACGGAGAAGGTCTCGGCCACCTCCGAGATCGACGGCGACACGACCCACGAGAAGGTCCGCATCGAACCCGGCGACGTGGTCTACGCCGAGGACGCCGGCGGCACCGTCTATCGCATCGAGGTCCGCGACAAGCCCAGCCTGCACCGGATCAGGCTCGACGTGACACGCCTGCCTTGAGCGCCGCGGCGCCGAACGTGCCGACGCCCGGGCCCCCATGGGTTCCCGGGCGTCGGGAAGACGAAACGAACGCGTTTCAGCCGACGATCTCGACCAGGGTCAGATCGAAGGTGAGATCCTGCCCCGCGAGGGGATGGTTGGCGTCCAGGGTCGCCGAGTCGGCGGCGATCTCGGTCACCACGACCTCGAAGGAGTTGCCGGGCTCACCGGCTTCGAGACGCATGCCGACCTCGACACCCTCGGGCAGCGCGGCCCGCGGGACCTTCACGACGAGGTCCGATCGATGCTCCCCGTAGGCCTCGGCCGACGGGATCTTGATGGTCTTGGACTCGCCGGGGCTCATGCCCAGGACGGCTTGCTCGAATCCGGGAATCACGATCCCTTCGCCCAGGGTGAATTCGATGGGATCGATGCCCTCGGACGAGTCGAACACGGTGCCGTCGTCCAAGGTGCCCTTGTAGTGGACACGTACGGTATTGCCTTGCGTTGCTTTGCTCATGGTTTCTCCTCGACCGGAAGACCGATGGACGGCCCCGTACCCGACCGCTTCGACTGTCCGAAGCGACCGTCCGGCGCGCGGCACGTGGAGCCCCCACCATAGACGCCACGCGCCCCGCATGCCACCTGGCGGCGTCCGGCCCGCCCACGACGCCCACGTAACCCTACTTGCGGCGGCGAAAGCGACCGAAGATGCCGCCGCCTTCGTCCTCGGGCGGCGGGGACGGCGCGCGCGCCTTCCGCCGAAGTCGAATCGCACGGGCCTGCCGCTCGGCATCGACGAAATTCGGGTCGGCCGCGAGGGCGCGCTCGAAGGCGGCGAGGGCGAGATCCTCGGCGTGGTTCTCGAGATGCAGCAGCCCGGCGAAATAGGGGGGCCGGCGCACCTTCGGATGCCCGGCCGAGATCTGCTCGAGGGTCGCAATCGCCTCGGCGCGCCGCGCCACGTCGGCGGGCCCCGCGCGGTAACTGGCGTAGGCGTGCGCGCCCAATAGGTCCGGATCGTCGGGCGTGCGTTCGAGCGCGGCCGCAAACTTCTCCGCCGCCTCGCCGAACCGCCCCGCCCCGAGGAGCTTGTCGCCTTCCTTGGCGAGCATCTCCGCCTCCACGGCGGCCCGCGCCATGGCCGTGGGATCGGGGCCGCCGGGCGTCGCAACGCCCGCCTCGACGGCCGCCGCCAGTTCCTTCCGTTTCTCCTTGTCGGAAAGGAGGAGGTTCGCCTCGCTGAGCGCCGCAAAGACGTTGGCGACGCGCTCCTTGAGGTGGCCCAACCCGCGCGAGGCCAGTGCGTCGGGATGGAACTCCTTGGACAACTCCGCCCACGCTGCCCGGATGTCCTTCCGTTTGGCGTCGAGGGGCACGCCGAGCAGTTCGAAGGCGTGGGCCCCCCCCTCGATGAGGGCCTCGTACCTCGCGAGCCTCGCCTCGAAATCCTCACCGGCAGCCGACCCACCCGAGGCGTCGGGAGCTGGCTTCGACGACCCGGGCGGCCGAGAGGGCGCCTGTCCGGCCGGTCTCGCACTCGAGGGCGCGGCCGGGCGCTTCGGTGGACCGACCTTGGCCTGCTGCGGGGGCGCGGGGGGCCGCGGCGCGCTCCCTTCCGCCGCCTGCGTCGTAGGCGTTCGCTTCGCCGGACCCGAGGACACCGCAACCGTCCGTTTCGCCGCAGCTCGCTCGCTCGGGCCCCCTTCGAGGCGGAGGGGTGTGCCCGGCGGCAACGCGTCCTTCGCACCGACCACGACCACCATCGCACAGGCCGCGAGCGCCGCGAGTACCCGAACGCCGCGCTCGCCGAACGCATCGGCGAGCCCCGCGGCCGTCGTGCCCTTCGCGAGCGCTTCGAGGATTGGCCGGTCGTCCGCGCTCCAACCGAAGTGTGGGGCGTACTTGGCGAACGCCGCATGAAGGGTCCGTGGTCGATCGTCAGGGCCTTCCACCAGCCTACGTACGGCCGAGATCGGCATGCACTCGACGACCCCCCGACGCACCAGATCGAGGACGTTGAGCGGCAACAGCGACGCCCCGTCGTCGGGCAGGTCGACCTCGGCGGTCAAGGTCGCCTGCCCTTCCGTGACCAGGAACGTCCGCAGGAGCTTGCGCCGCAGCTGGTCGCGCAGGGCCACGTAGAGCCGTTCGGGCGGCAGGTGCCCCGCCTCGACGAGGACACGCCCGAGCTTACGACCGGTCCGTGCCATCTCCCCGAGGGCCTCCCCGAGAACCGACGCCGAAAGTACACCCTGCTCCACGAGAAGCGGCCCGAGCACGTCGCGGTCCGACACCCAGGTGGTCCATACCGGCATCCCACCGCGAAACACGATGCTCCGCATGCCCGCAGGGTCGGGCTGCGGCACGAGCAGCGTTCCCGAGAAGCGCCGACGCAGGAGGGCGAAGTAGAGTTGCGGCACCGCAAGTCGCGCGAGATCCACCGCGTGCGGAGCGTCGGTCGGCATCGTGGGCCCAAGCTACCACGCGGCACCACCGGCCGCAGCTTCACATGGTGAAGAACCCGACGACCATCGCGACGATGGCACCAATGCAGGTCAGGGCGAGCCAGCCGCCGAGCACCAACGCCGTACGCACGGCGCTGCCCAGCGGGCTTCCGCCGTAGACCCGATGGAGGCCGACGCCCACGTAGAAGGGTGTCCCGATCACCACGATCACCGTTCCCAGGGCATCGGCGGTCGCATCCCGCCCGACAAGCTCGAGGAACTCCCCGATCACCGCCACGGCGGCGAGCCACGCCAGGATGCCCGCCTGGAGATGGGTCGTCACCAGCAGATGCGCGAGGAATCCGCGCCGCCTTCCGAACCAGACGGCGGCGACGACCGCCGCGGCGAGCGGCAGCATCGCGATCTGGACGATCGGCAGCACCTCCAGGAGGGCATCCGTGAACGCGCCGGGATCCTCGAGCAGACGTTCGAAATGCTCACGGGCGACCCGATGAAGGGCCGCTTCGAAGGGCGATGCATCCGCAGGCGGTGGCCCGAGCGCCGCGACGGCATCGTGCGACGCCTTCGGCGGCGCGGATGAAGAGGGGTCGCCGTAGACGAGTTCGCGGATCTCCCGAAGCGCCACCGAGGCCTTCGCTACGACGTACACGGCCAGGTTCGTGCCGAGAAAGAGCCGCACCGGCCCCACGTACCGAGCGCGGCGTCCTGCGAGGTAGTCGGCCGACAGCCGTCCCGGAGCGAAGAACAAGAGGCCCAAGGTGCGAGCGAGGCGACCGTCGAGTCCGAAGGCCTCCTCCGCCCACTCGCGCAGGAAGGCCCCTAGACGCTCGGGTGGGTCCGCCCGCTGGCCGCAGGCGGCGCAGAACCGCCCCGCGAGGGACGTCCCACAGTTCGCGCACGTCGAGCCCGAGTCCCCCGGCGCCGTCCTACCGTCGTCGAGGGCGTCTTCCTCGGTTCGTGAAGGAAGGGCCATGATACGAATGGCGCGGCGGCAACGGGCGCCGCGCCCCCCATCCTACCGACGATCGGCGGGAGATGTTCCCCCCATGTAGCACGTCGGCCGCGGATCACCGTGCTTCGGGCCAGGCGGCCGACCTGCTACCCTTGGGGCCGCATGAGCATCAGTTTCCTCGTCGGCAACTGGCGCATTCGCTTCTCCGGCAAGACCGACGTGGGTCGGGTGCGCGCCCTCAACGAGGACAGCCTGCACGTGCCGACGGACATGCCCCTGGTGGTGGTCGCCGACGGCATGGGCGGGCACGCGGCCGGCGAGGTCGCCAGCCGGACGGCCGTGGACACGATCCTCGAGTACTTCCAGGCGACGGGGGACGAGCCCGTGCCGACCTGGCCCCTGCGCCTACCCCAGCTCCAGGTGGATCGAGATCGTATGGCGACGGCGATCAAGCTCGCCAACGTGAGGATCTACGAGATGGGCAAGAACGAGGAGGGCAAGAAGGGCATGGGGACGACGGTGGAGGCCCTCTACTTCGCCCAGGGGCGCTACTACATCGGTCACGTCGGCGACAGCCGCGTCTACCTGTTGCGCGGCGACCGCCTGACGCTACTGACCGAGGACCACTCCCTGCTCAACGACTACCGCCGCATGCGCGAGATGACGCCGGAGGAGATCCGGGACTTTCCCCACAAGAACGTGGTCGTTCGCGCCCTGGGCCTTGCCGAGAACGTCTACGTGGACGTGTACGTGGACCAGTTCGAAGAAGGCGACGTCTTCCTGCTGTGTTCCGACGGGCTTTCGGACATGCTCGACGACGCCGAGATCCGCGACGTTCTCGTGGAGGAGGACAACCTCGACAAGGCGGCCGCAAAGCTCGTCGACGCCGCGAACGAAGCCGGCGGCAAGGACAACATCACCGCGGCCCTCGCCCGCGTCGAACCCGCGTAGGCCCCCGGACGCACCGGCGGGCAGCGACCACCGATGGACCTACGGGGCCGCGGGGTCGTCGCCGCGCGCCCACCGGGCGACCCGCTCGGCCAGGGCCAGCGCCGCGGTCAGGCCCGGGGACTCGATCCCGAGCAGGTGGAGCGCGCCCTCGGGGGCGGCGAGCAACAGAAAGTCGCGCTCGTCGGGATCGTCGGGCCCGCGCAGCTTGGGCCGAATGCCGCATCCGTCGTAGACGAGATCGTCCCGGCCGAGGGGGCTTCGCAACAGGCGCCGAGCCGACGCGAGGAAAGGCCCGGGATCCGGGGCCGGTCCGCCGAAGTCGTCCCGCGCCTCGACGTAGCGCGCAGACGGCCCGATCCGCACGGCACCGCCCATGTCCGGCGTGAGATGGAGACCGAGGCCCCGGCTTTGCGGCGTGCGCACCGGATAGACGAGCACGTCGAGGTCGAGCCTTCGGCGTATGCGGAAGTAGTCGCCGCGGCACGGGTGGATCGCCGGGGCCGACGGGACCACCTGCCGCGCGAGCACGTCCGCACCGAGCCCCGCCGCGTTCACCACGCGACGGGCCCGCACGGGACCGCGGGCCGTGTCGAGGCGAAAGCCGCCGGGGACCACCTCGATCCGGCGAACACCCCCCCGAAACGCGAACGTCGCCCCGGCCGCCTCCGCATCGGCGCGCAGCCGGGCCGTCAGGACGTGGGGGTCGACGATCCCGCTGCCGGGCGAGAAGAGCGCCGCCGCCGGACGACGCAGCTCCGGCCCCCGGCGAACCACGTCGGCCGGTGCCACGGGTCGGACGGAGGTTGCGCCCGCCGCATGGGCATTGCGCAAGAGCGCCTCGAGGCGGGCCACCTCGGCCGGGTCGAACGCCACCACGAACTTGCCGCAGAGCCTATGGGGCACCTGCTTGGCCACGCAGTAGCGCTCGAGGCGTTCGCGTCCCTCGACGCAAAGGCGCGTCCGCAGCCAGTGCGGCGGGTAGTAGATCCCGGCGTGGATCACCCCGCTGTTGCGACTCGTGATCCCCGTCCCCTCCCGGGCCGCCGCGTCCACCACCATGGGTGGGATCCCCGCCTCGGCGAGCGCCCGCGCCGCCGCACATCCCACGACGCCCGCGCCGATCACGAGGACGTCCACGTCGAAGGGGCCCATGGCGACCGGAGCATGGGACGAGCCCGGCGAGCGACGCAAGGCAGCGCCGCCGCCGCGCCCGCATTTGGCATGGTTGTCCGCATGCCGGGAAGATGGCCGCTCCTGCTCGCCATGACCGTCGCGTGCGGCGGGTCCTTCGACCCGGGGCCTTCGTCCTCGGCCGCCGCCGCCGGCGGCGACCCCACCGGTGCGGAGGGCGGGTGCGACGGCGTGGGCGACCGTGCCCAGTGCGAAGTCCGCGGCCCCGCCTGCCTGTTCGAGCCCGGAGCCTTCTACGACGTCGAGCCGGAGACGGGATGTACGCCGGCGGCCGGCGCCCTCGGCTTCTGCGGCACGGAAGGCGCGCAGGATCTCTCCGACGCCTGTTACGTGAACGCGGACGGAACGCGCGTGGCATGTTTCGAGGTCACCGTCGCCGCCCCGCCAGGTTGGTTTCTCTGCGGCACCGAGGATCCGCCGTGGTGCGACGGCGCCGCACCTTCGTGCTGCTGCACCGTGTTGCCCTAGGAGCGCCGGGAGATCCCGCAAGGGCTGGCCGGACGCATGCGCCGTGCCGTCGCCGGAAACGCACGGAGTGGAGCGTGCGGGCCCGCGCTAAGCCCCGGCCGGCTTGCACGCGGACGCCGGTGGGCGTATCCCTTGCGGCGCCGTGGCTACCCAGTATCGAGCGCACGTCTTCTCCACGGACGACTGGGAACCGGTGGACAGCTACTGGAGTTCGCCCCTTTCGTACTGGGCGAAGAAGAGCCTTCAGGCCGATCCACCCGTGCCGCTACGCGTGACGACCCTCGGCCGCGTGGTGGACGAGACCGACGAGGGCTGGATCAACTACGGGGGGCTTTCGGCCATGTTCGTGCACACGGTGTGGGCCAAGGGCACGCCCGGCCAGCGGATCCGCATGGCGATCTCCGACGAGCCCATCGAGACCCTTCCTGCCGAGGAGTCGGTGGAGGGCCGGGCCGTGCCACACGCGGCGCGCGACGAGGATGCCTAGCAGTCCGGCGACGGGCACGGAGCTTGGTGCGATGCCTCACACTGGAGCAGGAATATGAACTTGACTTTCAATATCATACAAATAGAGTACGCCCACGCAACGGGACAGAAAGCGAAAGGAAGCAATAATATGAAAACGATACGCGATTTCATCTTCACGTCGACCCGCGTTGCCGCCGCCGGGCTCCTCGCCGCTGCCGCCTTGGCTTGCGGCGCGAGCGGATCCGACGACGGGGCCACGGGTTCGGGCACCGGCGACACGGGCGACATCGGCGAGCCCCCGGAGGTGTACGCCTTCGAGGGGCGCACCGGCGAAGGAAGCGTGCACTACGAGGGACAGACGGCCCGCTTCGTTCGTATCTCGGATCTCGAAGAGACCATTCGCGGCTTTACGGTCATCATAGATACGTACTACTCCTACGGCGAAGGGGAGGTCGTCGGAGAGCTTCTCGCCCTCTATCAAGACGGCTTCGCGTCATTCAAGGAAACCCTGGACCTGCCGGTGCTCGAATCCGCTGCAACGGAGCTCGCACCTGAAGCGACGCTACAGGAGAAGGTCGCCGGCAACGACCCGGAGGGCCAGTACAAGGACTGGGAGCAGGACTTCGTGGGTTGGCCGGGCGCGTCGAGTCCCGACGATCTCGTGCAGAGATGGTTCGGTTCCATCGAGGATCTCGCCCTCGCCCGAGGTAGCGGCGATCCCGCCCTCGGTCCCGACGGATCTCCGATTCCGGTGGTCCACGTCTCACCGGAGGGGCACGACTACCGCGAATTGCTCTCCAAATTCCTGCTCGGTGCCGTCGCGTACTCCCAGGCCACGGACGACTACCTCGACGACGATCTGCCGGGCAAGGGCCTGCTGGCCGACCATGCCGATCTGGCCGAGGGCAAGCCGTACACGGCGCTCGAGCACCACTGGGACGAGGCCTTCGGCTACTTCGGCGCCGCCCGGGACGTCCTGGCCTACACCGACGAGGAGATCGCCGGCAAGGGAGGCCGCGACGGTTGGTCGGGCGGCTACCACGACTGGAACGGAGACGGTTTCATCGACCTTACGGCCGAGTACAACTTCTCGCCCGCCGGGTACGCCGCCAAACGGGACCTCGACTCGGCCACGGGTACCGACTTCACCGACGCCATCGTGCGCGCCTTCCTGCGGGGACGTCACCTGCTCGACCAGACCGATGGCCCGCTCTCGGACGCGCAATTCGACGCGCTTCGTGCCGAGCGCGACATCATCGTCGAGAACTGGGAGAAGGCCATGGCCGCGTCGGTCGTGCACTACATCAACGAGACCCTCGCCGACACCGACGCCCTGGGCACGGCCGACTACGACTTCGTGACCCACGCCAAGCACTGGAGTGAGATGAAGGGTTTTGCCCTCGGACTTCAGTTCAACCCGCGCAAGACGATCTCCGACGCGGACTTCGCCATGCTCCACGACCTGCTGGGCGACGCGCCGGCCCTTACGACGAACGCAGCCGGAGGCTACCGGGACGATCTGCTCGCCGCCCGCGATCTGCTCGGCACGGTCTACGGGTTCGACGCCGCCGATCTCGAGGCCTGGTAGGGACCGCCCCGCACCCGTGGGCGCCGTCGCGGCGGGCCGGCCTTCCCGGCGGTCCGCCGCGATGGCCAGCTACGCATCCGTGGACGGCACGGGTGCCGCCGCACCGGCGAGCCGCGCCGCCGCCGCGCGGCCGGCGTTGAGCCGCTCGACCATCTCGGAGACCTGGCGCTCGAAGCGCTCGGCCGCCTCCCGCTCCTCCGCCTCCTTCTGGAAGCGGACGTAGCCGTCGATCTCCGCCTCCACGTCGGCGCGCCCGATCCGGTTCGACGCCGCCTCGACGATCCGCTTGCGCTCGTCGAAGTCCGCCGAAAAGTACGCGTCCGGGAACTCGAAGTCCTGGATCTTCGCCCTCACGTTGCCCGCGATGGACTCCACGGCGCGGCCCGAAAGCCCCGCCTCGGCGAGCCGCTCGCCGATGGCCCGCCATCCCGCCTCGTCGGTCTCGACGAAACGCGCCACGTCCCGCAGCAGGATGTCCCGAAGCAGCCGCACGTACTCGTCCGGCTCCGTGGCGCCCTCGACGACGAAGGGATTTTGGGCGATCCGCGAGACCGTCGCCTCGTCCATCTGCATGTAGTTGGCGTCGCAGACGAGGAACCACTTGCCGTCCTTGGGGAGCAAGGTCCCGTCGAAGATGCCGAAGACGGCCCCGAGGTTCTGCTTCTCCTCCATGCGCAGATCGCCGCTGTCCCGCGAGGCGAACGCCGTGTCGATGTCCGGCCAGTACACGCCGCAGACCCCGTCGAAGCCGTAGACCTCCTCGCGGAAGATCCGCACCAGGTTGGCCGCAGACGCATTCTGGTAGCTGCTCGCCCAGTCCGTCCGCCGAATCACCCGAAACCGGGCCGGCACGCCCCGCGCCGCACAGTACTCGAGGAAGTACGTGCCGATGGCATGGGCGGTGATCGTCTTGCCGCACCCGGGCCGCCCGAGGCCGAACAGCACC
Source organism: Deltaproteobacteria bacterium (assembly GCA_003696955.1). GTDB lineage: Bacteria > Myxococcota_A > Polyangia > Nannocystales > Nannocystaceae > J032. Next base: position 12,756 of record RFGU01000003.1, read on the forward strand.
GGGTTCACCTTCTTGGGGTTTTCGCCCCGCTCGAAGTCGTAGCCTGCCACGTCCCGCGCGAGCCGCAGACCCGCCTGCACGTAGGCATCGTTGCCGACGATGTCCTCGGGCCGGATCGGTCGCAGGTCGGTCACCGGTTCCTCGAGGGGACGGGCGGAAAACCCCGCGTAGGCGAAGGGGCCGACCCGGACCCTACGCATGGCCAGGGCTCGGTCGAAAGGCCGTAGGGCGCCCGTGCGGGTACGCTGCAACACGGCCTCGCGCAACTGGGTGGCAAAGGCGCACAGCGTGGTCCCGATCCATGCCTCGCGTGCGTGCATCGTCGATCCTGGCCCACCCGTCCGGCGCACCTGCACGTCGAGGTAGCGTGCCATCTGCCCGGCGAGGCGCTCTGCGATGGCCACGGGCGGCGCGAGCAGGAACTCGCCGAGCCCCGCCTGCTCGAGCGGTCCGTCCACCTGCGGCAGCGGAGCCAGTTCCGACAGCCGGGCTCGGGCCGCGTCGCAGAACACCGTCACCGTGAAGGCCCCGATGGCCCGGCGCTGGTCGTCGGTCGGATCCGGGATCGCAAGGCTCCCGGTGCGGGCGATGTCGTCGAGCAGCGCGGCGTGCAGGGCCCCGCCGGCCGCGACGGCCAGATCGAGGGCCTCGACGAGGGCCTCGAGCATCGCCAACGTGCCGGGCGTGTGGCCGAAGGGCGCTTCGACGAGCCCGTGGACCGCCCGCGGCAAGCCGGCGTCGAGCAACATGCGACGGATGCCCGGGCGGTCGAAGCCTCCCGCGGGAGGCACCACCTCGATGGCACCGCGCCGTGCATCGTCTTGCATGGGCTTGCCAGCATATCAGACCGCCCGCCCGTGCCCGCGGCGCACCGGCCATCCCCCGGCCCGAAGGCAGCGGCCGCCTAGGCGTTCGTTCGGGCCGCGAGTTCGGCACGGATGCGCTTCGCCCACCGCGACCGCGCGCCGGCAAGCTCGAGCAGCCGAAGCGCATGCCGGTCCTCGACCTCCTGCACCGAAAGACGGGACCCGCGTCGCAACAGCTCCATACCGTCGAGCGCCGGGTCGGCCCTCAGTTCGGCGAGCGGGACGAACCGCGGGAACTTCTCGACGAACTCGAGATCGACGAGCCACCACCTCGGTGCATCCGGGGTGGCCCTCGGGTCGTACGCGGGCGACGACGGGTCGAACTGGGTGGGATCGGGCTTCGCAGCCGAGGCCACCCGCGCAAGCCCCACGAGCCCCGGCGGCGATGCGTTGGAGTGGTAGAAGAAGACCGGGTCGCCCTTCTTCATCCGATCTCGCATGATGTTGCGGGCCTGGTAGTTGCGCACGCCGTCCCATGGTGCGCGCCGCTCCCGTGCCAGGTCGTCGATGGAGTAGGCGTCGGGCTCGCTCTTGACGAGGAAACAGGCGAACGGACGGCGCGGCATGGCCGGCAACGTACCAGATCGATCTCAGCGAGGAAGCGGGTCGAGCCGAAGCGGGTCGTCCGTCGGTGCGCGCCGTTTCGGCCGGTGACGCGGCGCGTCGCCGAGCAAGTCGTGGAGCGTCGCCTCGTCTTCGGCCGAGATGCGCGCTGGCTGGTCGTCGGCCGGCAGCAGGCGAACGGGATAGCGCACCACGTAGACCCGGTCGTCTCGCCGCGCGGCGGGTACGTCGAGGGCCCATCCGGCCTCGAGCAGGCATCGTTCGAGCTTCGCGTCGTCGTGGGCGAGTTCCACGTCCTCGAGCGCAACGCCCATGACTTCGCCGCGCGCGATCTCGAAGGCGAGCACGGCGCGTCCCCCCTGGTCGCGGTGGCGGGCGACCGCGTGCCGGTGGCAGACCCGCACCCGGGGCAACACCCGCATGCGCAGATAACCGCGCACGATCGCCTCGGTCAACGAGCCCTCCTGGGCGCCGACCCCGAGACGCGCGCGTCGCACCTCGGCGACCACCGCCCGGCGCGTCCCCTCGTCGTACCAGACCGGCAATGCAAACCCGGACCGCACGTCGGTCCCTTCGTCCATGAAGAGGTGGACGCCGAAGGCATCCGCGGCGCGGGGCACGGGCCGCGGTCGGACGTTGCGCCGTACCGTACGCCGACCGGTTTCGGCCACGATGCGAATGGCCGGCGGGCGCGGTGAGGTGGCGCGCCCCCGAACCACCACCCGATGGCCCGTCGGTACGTAGGCGGGCGCCGGATCGAAGTGCACCCCCCTCGCCGAAACCGACCGGATCCTGGCCACACGGGGCGACGCGAGCACCGCAGCGGCCTCCCGCTCGGTGATCGAGGCCAGCGGCAGGGCAGCGAGACGACCACCGGTCGCGTGGGCGAAGGCGACGACCGGATGGCGGGGCCCCGGCGGTTCGTATTCCGCCGGTACGTCCACGAGCAACAACAGGTCGGCCCGCCGCAAGCGTTCGAGCAGGTGCCGTGGCGGCGGCGACGACGGATACATGCCGTCCCCCACGAGGAGCACGAGGGGACGGCGTGCCCCACGCGCCCTTGCATCGTCGAGCGCCGCTTCGAGGGCACCGTAGACGTCGGTGCCGGGCCGGCGAGGCTGGGAGAGGATCACCGCCCTCCATGCGTCCCGCAACATGTCGAAGTCCCCGACCTCGAGCCCCTTGGGCGCGTCGAGGGGCACGACCTCGCGGGCGAACACGGCGAAGGCGAGATGCGTATGCTCCGGCAACTCGGCAAGCAGGGCCGAAAGGGCCGAAAGGGCCTTGTCGGGAAGCAAGCGATCCGTCGAAACCGATCGATCCAGCAACACGTACACCAGGTCCGGCGTTCTCGACGTGCCACGGCCGATCTCGAGGACGAGCTCCACGTCGGCACCCCCGAAGCCGTCGTCGGCGTACGTCGCCTTCGTCGACAATCCCGTCCGCCGTGCATCGGTCGCCGGCCACGCGACCACGTTCTCCCTTCGAGCCTCGACCTCGACGACGGGAGCACCGCCGTTGGGGGTATCGTCCACCCAGAAACGTTCGACGCCCCGCACGAGCAACCGGCGCCTGGACGCCACCCCGGGCACGGGCTTGCCCCGCTCCGGCAGGCGGATCTCGTACCGCCCGCCGCGCAGGGCGGCAGGCACCTGGGTCTCGATCTCGACCTGGATCGTCATCTCGGGCGGCATCTGGAACACGACCAACTCGGCCGCCGGCGCTTCCACCCCGCCACCACCGGCCTGCACCCTGCGCACGAAGACGCTGCCCGGGTCCCGCGCGTCGTGGGCGTCCACGTCCCGCACCACCTTCCCCGGGCGCCACCGTCCGTCGCGCATCACGGCAAGCGCCGTGATCCGGGCGCCGGCGGGAAGCCCCCACGTCACCACCGCGTCCCGCGGTATGGCCGACGCGTTGTTGAGGGCCAGGCGATAGGCGACCTTCGCCCCGCCATGGCCCGACGGCGTGACGATCACCTCATGGGACAACTCCGCCACGGGCGCGTACCCGACCTCCGCATCGGACACGTCCTCGACCGCGATGGCATCGGCCAGGGCCGTAGCCGGGGACGCAAGGGCGAAGGCCACGGCCCACGGCCCCCCACGGGCCAGGAGGCGCCGGACGATGCGTCGACGAAAGGGGGGCAGGTCCACGGGCATCCTCAACGTAGCGCACCGCCGCGGTGTATGCCGGCGCTCCCGATGCGGTCGTCACGCCAGGGGCGAGGGCTCGCCGGACAGGAAGTGGACGGTCGACGGGTGCCAAGGTCGCGACGGGTGCGCCTCCAGGGGCGCGGCGGGGGTTCCCTTGCGCAACCCCTCCCATGGCGACCAGTCGGGCCGTCCGCCCGGGACGGCACGTCGCAACCCGCTCTGGTAGATGCCGATCACGTAGGTGTGACCGTAGACGTCGACCCCCGTCGCGTCGGCCAGGGCCTGCACGAACGCCTGCCCGCACGCTGCGCCGGCGGTCTCGCACGTACGGAACCAGATCCGCCCCCCTGGAACGAGACGGTCGAAGACCGCGGCCGCCAACCCGGCGTCACGGTGGGCAGGCCGGAGCCACGTGCGATCGAACACGTCGTCGCCGAGGCGGACGAGCCCCCACTTGCCATGGCTCCACACCTGCAACTCGAACAGCGGCGCATCGCCGAGCAGGTCGAGCACGCCGGCGAAGGCGGTTCGCCAGTTCTCGGCACGGACCCAGCCATCGATCCGCCCCATCCCCCGGTAGAGGCGCACGCCCGCCGACCACGCATGGGAGAGCCCTAGATGCCACCAGCGCCCGCGACACGTCGGATCGAAGACCACGATGCGGCGCGCCCCCGCGATCCGGCGCCCCCGGGCCGTACTCGACGCTGCGTCCGTCGAAGGCCGTCGCGGTGTGCCGGAGGCGTCCATCCCACGGCGATCCTAGCAACGCGGGTCGACCGCAGCGGGCACCGCACTGTCCCCCGTGAAACGGCGTTCCGGGCGTCCTGCCCAGGGCGAGCCGTTCCTTGCGGCCAACACGAGGCGTGCCGGCCCCGAGCCTCCACGACGGCGATTGCCCATTTTCGGACGGGGAAGTCGCACATGCGCATACGAAAACCCACATCGGCATACCTCGGCGCGTGCTTGCGGCCCGACCCCTCGTCCCCCCGGTGCGCCGCCCTGGTCCCCTGTCCGCCTCGCCCGCGCTGTGGTACCCGAAACCCATGAGAATGCCCCCTTGCGATCTGCGTTCGCCGGACCGCCACTTCGGTCGTGTGGCTCGCGGCTTGTACGTTCAACTGTGGCTGTTGTGCGGAACGGCCTGTGCCCAGGGGGTCGAATCGTCGAGTACGAGTTTCGGGCCGGGCCCCGGGTCGGCGACGAACGCCACGACGGCATCGACGGGATCGAGCGGCGGGACGGCGACGGGCGCCGCCACCGAATCCGCCACGGGACCGGGCAGCGGAACGACGGCAGCGTCCACGGGCGAAGGTTCGTCCACGACGGGCGCCGCGAGTGCGTCGGGCAGTACCACTGCAACCGCGTCCACTGGTAGCCCCACGACGACAGGCATGGGATCGACGACGGGCGCGGGGTCGACGACGGGCGGGTCGAGCGGCGGGATGGCGAGCACCGGTTCGACCGGCGGCGGGTCCACCGGCGGCGTCTCCGGTACCGGGACCACCGGGGGCGTCTCCGGCACCGGGACCACCGGGGGCGCAACGTGCGACATCGCCGTGCTGTTGGACTTCTCCACGTGCCCGAGCGGTTTTTCCCCCGGCAAGGCCAACGCCCTCGCGGTGTCCCCGTCGTGGGCGTGTGGCAACCCGACGAGCGGGCCGGTCGGCACCGGCATGTGGGCGACGAACCTCTCGGGCGACTACCTCGACGACGAGAGTTCGTACCTCGAGTCACCTCCGGTGTCCCTTGCCGATTGCCAGGGCAAGACGGTGCAGGTCCGGGTGCGCCACTGGTACGACATCGAACCCGGCTACGATGGCGGGAACATCCAAATCAGTATCGATGGCGGCAACTCGTGGCAGATCGTCACGCCGACCGGGCACGGTTACGACGAGATCTCGCTGGACGCCAGCTACGTACCGCCTGCAGGCCAACCGGGCTTCTCGGGCTTCGACGATCAATGGCGCGAGTCGTTCGTCGACCTTACGCCCTACATTGGCGAACCCGACGTACGTCTGCGGTTCGTCTTCGGCAGCGACTTTCTCATCAACTACGCCGGCTGGTACATCGACGAGGTGGAGGTCCTCGTCCAGTAGGACGGCCGGGTGGGCGGCGCACGGATACCGTCGTACAAGCTGCTACATGTAGGATGTGCCGTGCTTGCGGCCAATTCGTAGTCGGGGTGGGAAGCCGGGTGCCTCCCCCGTCGGCCGCCGCGTAACAATGCCGGCGATGGCCTGCACGATCACCCGGTCCGTCATCCTGGCCCGATGGACCTTGGTATCCCTCCTCGTCGTAGCCGGATGCGGGGGCGGCGGTCGTAGCGACGCGGATACCTCGGCGTCCGCGACGATCACGGCCACCGGGACGGCCACGGCCACCGACGGCACGGGTGGGGTCACGACGGGTGCCGGTCCCACCTCCGGCACCGACTCCGGCGGCGCCACCACCGTCAAGTTCGACGTGGGCGAAGGCGAGTCGGACAGCTCGGGCGAGACCGCGGGCGACTGTCCTCCCGTGACGGGCGATGCGCTGCTGACCGGTACGGTCTACGCGCCCAACCAAGAGATCCCCGTATCGGGCGCGCTCGTCTACGCCGGCACGACACCACCGGACCCGATCCCCCAGACGGTCTACTGCGCCGAGTGCGTCGAGCTGCCGTGCGGTACGGCCCACACCCTGACGAACCCGGACGGCTCCTTCTCCCTCGAGGTACCCTCCGGGACGAAGTACGTCGCCGTCCAGAAGGGCCAGTTCCTGCGGGTCGTCGAACTCGACGTCCAACCCGGCGAAAACCCCCTCGGACCGGACGTGACGAGCCTGCCGGACCACAACGATCCGGCAAACGGCCTCTACATCCCGAAGATCGCCGTGGCCTACGGCTCCTACGACCGCCTCGAGGACGGCCTGGCCAAGCTCGGCCTCGGCCAGACGAACGTCGACAACGCAAACTACGAGGAGACCCTGGTCGGCGGGACGGAGCAGTTCGACCTTTGGGACAACGAAGGCGACATCTTCGGGCCGCCGGCGGGGATCTCCTTCAAGGGCCCCTTCGCCCAACTCCTGTCCAACTACGCCCTGATGGAGCAGTACCACATCATCTTCGTGCCCTGCTCCAACGACACCGCCCTTTCGGCCCTCGACGATCCGGCCGTGGTCGACAACGTCCGCAAGTGGGTCGAGGCGGGCGGCAAGTTCTACGTGTCGGACTGGTCGAACGAGTTCATCGAGAAGGTCTTTCCGCAGTACCAGGAGTTCTGGACGGACGAATTCGGTGACACCGACCTCTTCTCCGTCTACGACTCCCTGGCCACGGTCCTCGACCCCGATCTGCTCGCCTGGCTCGAGGCCCTGCCCGCCGACCTCAAGGACATCAACCCCAAGAACGGGGGCAATGCCGGCCATCCCACCGTCAACAACCTGCCGACCATCGAACTCGTGGACAACTGGTCGGGCGTCAAGGAGATCTTCGAGATCCTGGTGCCCGACGGCATGGGCGGCATGGTGAACGTCGGCCACAAGGTCTGGGTCGAAGGGCCCGGCGACGGGGACGTCATTCCGACGAACACCAACTGGCCCATGACGATCACCGGGCAGTACGGGTGCGGCAAGCTGATGTTCACCACCTATCACACGGCCGAGAGCGGGGCCTACATCGGCCTTACGCCCCAGGAGCTGGTGCTCATGTACCTGATCCTGGAGATCGGCGTGTGCCAAACCCCCTACGAACCCCCGCCGCCCCAGGGCTGAGCGCCCGAACCCGACACTCGGACGCCCGCGACACCGGCGACGCGCGGTCCGTCCCGCCGCCGAGCCCCGGCGGCCCTTTCCCGGCGCACGCTGGTCGCGGCCGGGGCGTTCCACGGACCGAGGGCGGTCAGCAGTCCGGCTCCCAGCAGCAGCCGTCGCCGAATCCGCCGAGGTCGTAGCCGTTCGGACAGGTCCATACGCCGTCCTGGCAGGTCGCCGGGATCGTGGCATCCGAGCACTGGCGGGGACCCTGGTCGTAGCAATCCGGGGGCATGTCGCCGTCGGCACATCCGGCCGCGCCCGAATCGCCCGTATCCCCCGTCGACGTGGCTGGGGCGGTGGTGCCCGACGTCGCATCGTCCCCGTCCTTCGTCGCGCATGCGAGCGCCGCGACGAGGAGCATGGGCGTTGTCGTCCGTCCAATCGAGCGCATCGCCCCATCCTACCTCCAAAGGGCCGGCCCCTGCATCCGTGGGCAGGGAAGCGCCGGAGCGAGCACGCGTGGCGGTCCCCCGGGCGCCAGCGGTCGACCGCCCGACGCCGGAGCACCGCCATCGGCGGAGCCCCTTCGCAGCCTCCACTCGAGCGGCCCCTCCCCGCCCCCCTGCCCTGGTAGCCTTGCGCGCCATGGAGGACGTCGCACGCCTTCTGTGGGGGCCCCACCTGGTCTTCGGTCTTCCGCTCGTCGCCCTCGTCCTGGCGTGGCGGTTGCGTCGCAAGAGGCACGCCGAAGGCCCGGCACCCGGAGCCGCAGCGACCCGGCGGACCGTGGCCCTGCTGTGCGGGCTGCCGGGTGCGGCGGCCGTCGCCCTCGCCGTCGACGAGGCCGGACCGGGCGTGTTGCCGTGGTACTGGCTGAGCACCCTCCCGTTCGTCCTGCTAGGCCGGACCATGGCCCGCGTGCCCGCGGTCCGCGCCACCCGTCGGGCCGGGCCCGCGGGGTGGTGGATCTGGTGGGCCGCCGCCGCCGCGATCCTCCCCGCCGGGATCCACGGGTTCGGCCAGATCCACACCACGGTGCTCGGGTGGCCCGAGTGGAGCGCCGGCTTCGTCCTCGTCCCCCTGCTCTTCGCATGCGGCTTCGCCGGGGCGCGCCCATGGCTCCTTCGGCTCACCCTGCCCGCAACCGCCGTATTCGCGGCCATGGCCGTACTCGCCCTGCTCGAAACCCCGGGGCGGATCTCCGAACTCGTCGAGGCCGCAACGACCCAGGCCTTCGCCTACGTTCCGGCCGGCGCCGGCGCCTATGCGGGCGCCGTCACCGTCGCCATGGCCCACGCCGTGCCGGCAGCCCTCGCGTCGACCCATGCCCCCTTCCTCGTCGGGGGCGGCGACTGGAATCCGCGCGCCTACGTACCCGTGGCCCTCGCCGCGAGCCTGGGTCTCGGCACCGTGACGGGGCTTGCGGTCGCCGCGAAAGGCCCCGACGCATCGCCCGCCGAACGCGCCCTCTTGCCCATGGAGCGCCCCCACTCCCGCGGGCTGCGCCCCAATCCCGAAGTCGGCCAGACCGTCGTCCTCCCGGAGAAGACGCCCCTCGAACCCGGCAACGCGTACGCCATGGTGCTGCGCTCCGATCCGCGGGGGCACGAGTTCTTCCAGGCGCGCCTTCTTGCCGAGAAGAACATGGTGGTGGCGCCGGCCTACCAGGTGCTCGACCGTACCGACACCATCGTCTTTCGGCCCAAGCACGCCTTCCAGGCCAGAAATCCTGGATGGGACGTGCGCGTGCCCGTCACGCGCACCGAGCGGACCGTCCAGGGGCGCCGGTTCTACGAGTTTCGCCCGCAGGATCCGAACCTCGACCTGCGCCGGCTCATCGTGCGCCGCGCCCTCGGCAAGACCCCCTACCTCGTCGCCGACGACTTCCACTTCATCGGGCGCGTCGCCCGGGCGGTGGCCCCCGACGAACTCGGGGAGCACCTCGCGCTCTTCGAGGCCCGCCCCAAGGGCGCTCCGCCCAACCCCGCCTTCCACGAGTTCTTCCGCATGGGGTACCGGGGCCCCTACGCCGACGATGGCCAGCCGCGACCGCCGTGGGCCATCGTCGGTCGGGAGGACTTCGACGGCGCGCCCGGCACCTTGCTCCACCTCGAGTTCCGCTCTCCGCCGCGGGGCGCCAACATCCTGGGGATCACCAAGACGGGCCGGCTCGAGGCCCCACCGTGGCGCTTCCTGCTGGGCGCCGACACCGTGGTCCTGCGCCACGCCGACGGGCCGGAACACGACGTCTACGTACCGGTGCGTGGCTTCATGGACGAAGGACGCCTCGTGTTCGAGTCCACGGTGGACGCCTGGAAGGACTTTCGAGTCGTGGCACGCACCGAGCACCTGTCGGGCCCGTATCTCGTGACGCCGCCGTACCGGTTCTCCGCCGAGGTCCGCCGCGGCCACCGCTTTCCCGGCCAGCTCGAGGAGCGCCGCGCCCTCGTACCCCTGCACCCCCACGGCGAGCCCATGGGCCCGGACGCCGCCTTGCCCTACGACCCCCATCCGGGCGCCTTGTTCACCACCGATCTCGCCGGCCCCTTCTACGCCGCGGGCGACGGGCTCGGCCCCGTAGCTGCCCATGTTCGACATCACCTCGGCCTCGCCGGGGGCGTGCTCGCCTGGCTGTTCGGGGCGCTCGCCTTCGCCGGATTCGTGGCGGCCGTCGTCGACGCACTCGGCCCCGTGGCCCGGACGCTCCTGCTGGCGGGCGCCGCCGTGGCGAGTCCGGTCGCCCTCGGGGCGCAGCCGGGTTCCATGCTCGCCTACTTCGAGACGATCGCGGGCCTGGCCGTGATCGCGACGCTCGCGTGGGCGGTACGGCGCATCAGGACGTAGGCAGCACGAGCCCGAGGGCCTCGAGATCCCGGCGCAACGTGGATTCGAACACCCGGCCCTCGTGCACGGCGGCAAGGCGCCCGTCGCCGCCCACCACGACGACGTGGGGAAGCACGCGCGCGCCCACCGCCCGGAAGAGACGTCCGTCGTCCACCACCATGGGGGCCGTAAGGTCGAAGCGCGCCCGGGCGGCCCGGGCGAAGTCGAGACGTTCGGACGCCGGCGTGTCCTTCGCCTCGAGCACCAACACCACGCGCCCCCCCGCCGCCTCGACCGCTCGGGCGAGCCGCTCGTACATGGGCAGCTCGCCGCGGCACACGCCGCACCACGTGGCCCAGAACACGAGCACAGTCGGGCGACCGTCCGCGAGATCGCGGGCGTCGAGCACCCCGCCGTCGTCCCGCGGGACCGAGAACGCCGGCAAGGGATCGCCCGGCCCGAAGGGACGCAACCGCTGCCAAGCGCCGACGGCACGCCGAGCGTCCGCCACCGCCGTCGCGACGCCGGTCGCCGTCACCGCCAATGCCAAGAAGGCGGCGGCACGGCGTCTCGACGGTACCGGAGCCGGCGCCGTCGAGGCCGGCGCCTCCGTTCCCTTCGACGTCTTGCGCCGGACGAACGCGACGTAGCCCAACGCCACCGCGGCACCTACGGCCTCGGGCAGGTAGGGGCGCGGCCATGTCACGCCGCCGAAGACCTGCGCCGCATGGGCGAGCACGACGACGGCCACGAAGGGCACCGCCGAAAGGCGTGCGTGGGCCTCGGGCAGACCCCGCCACATGCCTTCGGCCAAGACGGTCAGCAAGATCGGCACGAGGAGGGCCCGCGCCACCTCCGCCGCCAGCAACGCAAGCCCACCGAGGTCGCGGGTGACCGACAGGTGCGCGAGGCGCTCGGCAAGCGGCCACGACCAGACGGCCGCGAGGTAGAACCCCGTAAGCCACCACCCGTCCCGGGCCGCCCCGGCCTCGGGAGGCCCGGCGACCGCTTCCGTCGGTCGGATCAGGTAGGTGCCGAAGCGTCGAAACCGCCTCACGAACGTTCTCAACGTCGCTGGGAGAGCCGACGTTTCGCCGCCGCCTGGAGCGCCGATGGAATGTTGCGGGACTTGGCCACCTTCCGAACGTCCTGGGGTTGCAGGTGGCCGAGCAGGGACATGGCGACCGCCATGGGCGTCTTGGGGTTCATCACCAGGTTGAGCTTGACCGCATAGAGCTTGACCCAATCCCGTCGGCTGGCGATGTACCGGATCACGTCGTGGGGCAAGGTGCGATTGGCCGCGTAGTTGACCACCTCGTTCTCCTTGACCCGGGGCGACTTGATCGCGCTCATGGCGACGGCGCGGTTGCTGTCGCGGATGGCGAGGGATCGCTCGAAGGCGTCGCCGAGCAGCGCCAGGCGGATCTTCTCCATGGGCCGAAGCTTCGAGAACGTCGCCGCATCGATCCGCCGTGCGACACCTCGGGCCTGCCGATCGGCGTCTCCTTCGCCATCTTGCGCGTCTTCCGCCGCAGCCCCCTCGTCGCCGAGGGCCTCGAGCGGAAGGTCGAGATCCCCGTCGGATGCCAGGAGGGCTTCGAGATCGTCCTGTTCGGTCTCCGGTGCCGCATCGAGGTCGACGTCGTCGGTCGCTCCGGCGGTGGCGAGCGCCTCGGCCTTGGCGCCCTCCCGGGCGGCCGCCTGCTCGGCCGCGGCACGAAACACGTCGTCCCGTTCCGGGTCGGGAGCCCCGTCCTCCTCGGCGAGGGCCTGGCGGATCTCGTCGAGGTTGGGCAACCGCAGCTCCACGCCTTCCCGCACCGCGAGTTCGAGCACCCGGTGCACGGTGCTCATGCGGCACTTGGGGTTGTGGTAGAGCGCCTCGACGATCTTCGGCGCCGCAAGCCATCGCACCTGGTTCTCTGCGATGATCTCACACACCTCCTCGCTCGCGACACGGGCCACGGCGGCGAGGGTCTCGTCGTCCACGTTGGGATGCCGCACGATCTTCTCGAGCCACTGCGGCGCATCGAGCAGCTTGCGGGCGAGGAGATCGAGGACCCCCGGCGGTAGGTTGGGATCGGCCAGGGCACCGTCGAGGACGGGTGGCGGAAGCTTCGCGACGGTGCGCCCGGCCGTCTCTCCGTGCTCCGGGTCGTTCGTGACCCAAAGCTGGTAGAGCGCGGTCAACAGATCGCGGGGCGGCAAGGGCGCGAGCCCTTGCGCGACCATCCCACGCATGGGCGCTGGTGCCGCAGGGCCCACGAGCTTGGCGGCTGCGGGACCCAACGTGGCCTCGTCGAGGGAGGTGTGGGCGAAGGCCATGATGGCCCATCGTACCGCGTGGCGCGTCCGCCTGCCGCCCGGCCGCCCCTGCTGGTCCACGGTTCGCAACGGCGCCGGATCCCGTGGCGTACCGGTGGGGCCGTGCGGGGGCCTCGCAGCCCGGCCGGATCAATCGGCGTTGCGCTCGGCGATCCGCCGCAGGCCTTCGAGCACCAAGGTGTCGTCGTGGTGGTCCACGGCCGGGAGACGACCGGCGAGCACCCTGCCGAATCCGCCCGTCGCGACGGTCACGAAGGGAAAGTCCACCTCGTCGCGGATCCGGGCGAGCATCCCGTCGACCATCGCGACGTGGCCGAGGACCACTCCGCTTCGCATGGCGTCGGCGGTATTGCGGCCGACCGCGCGGGCCGGCAGCGAAAGGTCGATCCGGGGCAGCTTCGCCGCCCGGGCGAAGAGGGCGTCGGCTCCGATCCCGATCCCCGGCGCGATCACTCCACCGAGGTATTCGGGCACCGGGGAGACCACGTCGAAGGTGGTCGCGGTGCCGCAGTCGACGATGACGACCCCCTTGCCGTCTCCGCCATAGCGATGCCATGCGGCCACCGCCGTCACCACGCGGTCGGCCCCCACGTCCTGGGGCGGGTCGTAGCGAATTTGCATGCCCGTCCGGATGCCGGGTCCCACCACGAGGGGCGAGACCCCTGCGTAGCGTTCGAGCGCTTCGACGACCGCGGGCAGCACCGGCGGCACGACGCAGGCCACGACCGCCACGCGCACGTCCTCGAGGGGCCGGCCCGCCAGGGCGAGTGCCCGCTCGAATCCGATGGCGACCTCGTCCCGGGTCCAGTCGCGGCGCGTGGAAAGGCGCAACTCGGCGTCGAGCCGGTCGCCGGTGAACACCCCCAACGTCGTGTTGGTGTTGCCCACGTCCACGGCCAGGAGCATGGCGTGACTTTACCGGCGAAGGCGGGCATTTGGTACCGTCGCAGCCATGCACGCCGAGCCTACGGAGGCCGGGGCCGGCCCCGAGCCCGCGCCATCGCCGGGCCCGACCCTGTGGACCTGGGCGGCCCCCTTCCTCGCCGTGTTCGGGCTGGCGGTGGCCCTCTTTGCGCTGGCCGTCCTGCTCGACCTTTGGTGGCCGACGGTGGCCGGCGCGCCACCGACCGTCGATGCCCTGACCGATGCCCTGTTGCGCCAGGATCTCGAGCAGGCCCGCAACACCCTGGGCGGACTCGGCGAGGTCATGGCCGCCGTACTCGGCCTGGCCCTGACCGTCTCGAGCATCATCGTCCAGCTCGCCGCCACGCGTTTTACACCCCACGTGACCGCGCTGTTCTTCCGCGACCGGACGAACTTCCTCATCCTCGGCTTCTTCGTGACGGCCAGCGTGTTCGTCCTGTGGGTGAACTTCTCCCTCGGGCCGGCCTACGTCTCGCGCTGGGGCGTTCTCGGTTCCATGGTCGTCATGACGGTGAGCCTGCTCTTGCTCTTTCCCTACTTCGCATACGTGTTCGACTTCCTCGACCCCGGCAGGATCATCGGCCGCATCATGAACGACGGTCTGCGCGCAGCGGTGCCACCGTGTTCGGCCGATCCCGACGTCTGCCGCGCCCGACGACGGACGGCGACCCGAGCCATCGATCACCTCGCCAACATCGGCCTGAACGCGTTGCAGCAGAAGGACAAGGACATCGCATCGGCGGCCATCGACGCCCTCGAGCACCTTTCCGTCACGTACGGCGATCGCAAGCATGCCTTGCCCGAGGACTTCTTCCGTTTCGGACCGGCCCTGCGACAAACGCCGGACTTCATCAGCCTGTCCGACGAATCCATCGACGACCTGATGCAGCGTCGAACCTTCCTCGAATGGAAGATCCTTCGCCAGTACCAGATGTTGTTCGGCGAAGCCCTCCACCAGATGAAGGACACCTGCTACCTGCTCGCCATCGACACGCGCCGCATCGGCGAAGCCGCAGGACGCCGCGGCGACGTCCACACCCTCGATCTGGCGATCAAGTTCTTCAACACGTACATGCGGGCCACGATCAACGCCTCGGACATCCGTACCGCGTACAACATCCTCCACCAGTACCGCCAACTCGGCGAGTTCGCGATCACACGGGGCGCGACGACGGCCGACGACGACCTGGCCGACCGAGCCCGGCAGATCGCCGGGTTCATGCGCTACTACGGCAGCCTGTGCTACCAGCGGGGCCTGACCTTCGTCACCGAGGTCATCGCCCACGACGTGGGTCAGCTCTGTGAAGTCGCCTTCAAGACGAAGAGCCCCGTCCACGACGCCTTGCTCGAGATCTTCCTGACGGTGGACGAAAGCCCCGAGACGGAGGAACAGGAGACGACGTTGCGGGGCGTGCGCCGGGCGCAGGTCAAGCTCGCCACCACGTACTTGCTCCACGGGCGGCGTGACCTGGCGGCGCGGATCCAGCGCGACATGGCGACCGAGCCGCCGGCCCGCTTGCGGAGCATCTGGCGCGAGCTCGCCCAGCTCGAGGATCGGGAGTTTTGGGAGGTCAACGACCGCGGGACCAACTTCGATTACCTGACCCCGCAGCAAAAATCGCGCCTTGGCGAGTTCTTCGCCGCCTTCGCGGGACTGCAGCCCGAGGACGAGGAGGGCGGCGGCGCCCGAACCGACGGCGGGGCGTGACACACCTGCCACGTTCGGGCCATGCACCGTGGCGGCGCCCGCGATAGAATGCCGCCCCGAGGATGCAGGAAGAACGCAAGGGCACGACGATTCCCCGAGCCATGGGGCGCCGCACCTTCGTGCGCCTTTCGGCCGGCGCCCTGGCCACCTTGACCGCCGCCTGTGGCGACGACGCCGACACCACCGGCGGCGGCACCGACACGGGAACGGGCAGCAGCGGGGGGGCGAGCGGCACCGCCTCGACGGGCGTCGGCTCCACCACCGGCATGGGCTC
>RFGU01000152.1 GCA_003696955.1 Deltaproteobacteria bacterium
CCAGGATGACGTCGCCGGCATGGTGACCGATGCTCTCGTTGAAGCGTCGAATGCCCTCCACCTCGATGAGCAGCACGACGAAACCGGCCTCGGGCCACGACTCGAGCACCTCGATGGCCCGCGCGAGCCGTTCGAAGAAGACCTCCCGGCGCGGAAGCCCGGTCAGAGCATCCACCCGCGTCCGCTCGCGCAGGAGATCGATGCGCCGACGCAGTTCGGTGACGTCGGCCAACGAGCCCACGATGCGTCCCCCGTCGGGCGTCTGCTCCACGACGCCGCGCACGAGAAACCACCGAAAGTCGCCGTCTGCACTGCGCATGCGGATCTCGAGTTCGCCGAGGACGCCGCCGTCCGCCGGGAGGGACTGGATGGCGCGTTGCAACGCCGGGACGTCCTCCGGGTGGACCAGCCGCAACCATTCCGACAACGTCGACGGGGGTCGTCCGATGTGCTCCTCGATGAGCGCATCCCACTCGGGCCCGATGTAAAGCCGTTGCGACGAAAGCTCCATCTCCCAGCGCAGGTGTTCCGCATTGCGAAGCACCATGGCCAATCCACCCTGTAGCTCGTGCATGCGCCGCAACATCGCGGCACGTTCGGCCGCAGCGACGATGGCCTGCACGAGGGCATCGGGGGACGGCTCGGGGCCGACCACGTAGGCGGCGCCGCCGCATCGGCGGACTTCTCGCGCCTGCCGCACGTGGTCGCCGTCTGCACCGACGACCACCAAGCTCCGCGTTCCTCGGCGGGACACGGTCGAGACGAAGCTCGCTGCGGAGACGTCGAGCGATCCGGTGAGCCAGAGTACGACGACCGCCCCGGCGTCCTGCACGTTCGCGGCATCGAAGTCCTCCATGACCTCGACGGCCTCGACGACCTCGATGCGCGGATAGACCGCGCTGCGTTCCGTGGCGGCCAAGGCGACCTGGGCCGGCGCATCGCCACCGACCAACACGACGCGGAGC
Organism: Deltaproteobacteria bacterium; assembly: GCA_003696955.1. Taxonomy (GTDB): domain Bacteria; phylum Myxococcota_A; class Polyangia; order Nannocystales; family Nannocystaceae; genus J032. The sequence goes on from RFGU01000152.1 coordinate 966, forward strand.
ACGTCCGGCAGCGAGGGGACGTGGCTGGGTTCGACGCCGGGGCGCGTCACCGCACCGCCCCTTTCCCGGGAGCACTGCACACGCCCCGACGGTGGGCTTCGCCCCGATGGCACCGGGCGTCGACCGCACGGAGGCAAGGACGCGCGCCCGCTACCCCGGCCGTTGCCGCCCGAGAACCGTAGCGGGGCACAGTGGCCGGTGAGGAACCACGACGGTCCACCGGCGCGCGACGCGTGCCGGAAGATGCGCGGTTTCGATCCCTCCATGGGTCGACCCGCCCACGACCGCGCCAGCGATCATGGGGCGTCGGGTCGGAACCGGGCGTCACGGACCGCATGATAGCAGGCTGCGGGGCTGGCCCGCCGTCGGGCCGCGAGCCTCGCCCCCGTTCCGCCCCCGTCGGTCCCACGCGGGCCGCCTGCCTTCGGACACCACGCAGGGGCGCGCGCCGCCCCCCGACGCATCCCACGCCGTACCCCGTATGGCTGCACGGCCCCGGGCGCTCAGTTCCCTTGGAGGAACGCCTTGAGCGGTTCGGCGCCGAGGGACTTGCGGAGCTTGCCCAAGGCCTTGGCCTCGATCTGCCGGATCCGCTCTCGGGTCACGGAGAAGTTCCGCCCCACCTCCTCGAGGGTGTGGGCGGACGGTTCGCCGATCCCGAACCGCATCCGCAGGACGCGCTCTTCCCGCGGGCTGAGGGCGGTCGCGAGGATCCGCCGGGTCTGCTCCGACAGATCGTCCGTGGCCAGGGCCTCGGCTGGGTTGAGCGCCTTCTCGTCCTCGATGAAGTCGCCGAGCTTGGCATCGCCGTCGTCGCCCACGGGCGTCTCGAGGGACAGCGGCTCCTTGGCGATCCGCAGGATCTTCTGCACCTTCTCCACCGGGAACTGCATGCGTTCGGCGATCTCCTCGGGACGCGGTTCGCGACCGAGTTCCTGGACGAGCTGCCGGCTGGTCCGAATGACCTTGTTGACGCTCTCGACCATGTGCACGGGGATCCGGATCGTCCGGGCCTGATCGGCGATGGCGCGGGTGATCGACTGCCGGATCCACCAGGTGGCGTACGTCGAGAACTTGTACCCCCGCGTGTGGTCGAACTTGTCCACCGCCTTCATGAGGCCGATGTTCCCTTCTTGGATGAGATCGAGGAACTGAAGGCCCCGGTTGCTGTACTTCTTGGCGATCGAGACCACGAGGCGAAGGTTGGCCTCGACCATCTCCTCCTTGGCCTGCTCCCCCTCGCGACGGGCGTGACGCAGATGCTTGGCGAGGCTCGCCAGATCCTCCGGGTCCATCCCCGTCTCCTCCTGCACCCGGCGCAACCGCTTGGTGGCCAGCTTCATGCGCGTCATGATCTCCTGCAGCTCGGCCGGGTGCAGGCCGAGGCGGCGACAGAGCTTGAACTCCTCCTCTTCGGTCAGGCGCACCGTCTGGAACATCTCCCGCAACTCGTCGAGCCCCACCCCCGCCCGCCGCTCGCACTGGGCGAGCTCGCGCTCGGCACGGTCCATGCGCGAGACCACCTCGTCGAAGGCCTTGACGAGTCCGTCGATGGAACGCTGTGACAGCCGCATGTCGGCATAGGCCTGCATGGCGCTGACGTGGTGGGACGACAACTTCTTGAGGGCCCGCAGCAGCGCCTGGGACGTCATCTCCTCGCGCTCGAGCTTCGCGTCCACGTCCTGGCGCAGGCGGTCGGCCGCGGCGTGGTGACGCTTGGCCTTGTCGAGTTGCTTCGTCATGTTGGCGAAGACGGTCTCGTAGGCCGCCCCGCCCTCGTTCGAGTCGTCCTCGCTGGCCTGGGCCACGTCGAGCATGTCGCGGATCGACAGGTCGTGGCGCCGCAGGCGGTCGTGCAGGTCGAGCAGATAGGGCATGGCCGCCGGGCTCGCCAGGGCGAGGATCGTCATGCGCGTGCGCGCGCTCTCGATGCGCTTGGCCAGCTCGACCTCCCCCTCACGGGTCAACAGGGACACGGTACCCATCTTGCGCAGGTACATCCGCACCGGATCGGTGCTGCGGCGGCGCTCCTCGTCCGGCGACGGCTCCGGCATGGGCCGTCGCGTGGCCACGCGCCGAGGTGTGGGCGGATCCGGGTCGGGCGCCGGCTCCACGGAGATGCCCTCCATTGCGAACCACCGCCGCCAACGCGGAAGGTCCCGGGGATCGACCAGATGTGCTCCGAGGGCGGCCCGAACTTCGGCCGAGGTCAAACTGCCCTCGGCCTTTCCGCGGGACAGGAGGGACTTGCGAGCCTTTTCGAGTTCGGTTGCGGGAGTCTGTCGTGGCATGGACGGTCTCGTCTGCTGCTGACGGTTCGCACATGGCGACCCCGTACCGCCCCTCGCCTTGGGGAGGAGACGACGGTGGGGGCGAGACGGGTCGTTGGCGACGCGGGCCGCGCGGATCGGGCCCGCCATGGAAATGGGGACGGACGGGATATCACAGCGATTGTGTGGGGGCAACGGCGCAAGATGCCCCAATTGGGCTGCCGACCGGCCATGCGCGCCTCGTCGAGGGCGCACCGCCCGTGCCGGTCACGAGCCCGTGTCGGCCAGGATGGGGCGGCCCCCCGCCCCGTCGTCGTCGGCCGCACGGCACACGCGATTGCGCCCTTCGTTCTTCGCGCGATAGAGGGCACGATCCGCCAGCTCGACGAGCATCCCCGGACTGTGGACCCGCGGGTCGCCGATGGCGGCCACCCCCGCCGACACCGTACGGGGCCCGGCTGCGCCCTCGACGGCGGTGCGTCGCTCGAACTGGCGCCGAACCCGTTCCGCGAAGTTCCAGGTGCGCTGCTCGTCGGCGTGGGGCAGGCACGCCACGAACTCCTCCCCGCCGAAACGGAACACCTGCGCAGGCGTTTCGGCACTTCCCTCCAACGTCCGCGCGAAACACGCCAGCAGTTCGTCGCCCGCCGCATGCCCGAACGTGTCGTTGACCTGCTTGAAGCCGTCGAGATCGAACAAGGCGATGCCCAGCTCGTGACCGTAGCGCACGGCCCGCTCCCACTCGTGCGCGAGCGCACGGTCGAAGGCGCGCCGATTGCCGATGCCGGTGAGGGCGTCGAGGTTGGCGAGACGATCCAACTCGAGGCTCTTGGCCTCGAGCACCTTGGTAAGGTGCCGGATCCGGAGCATCGCCCCGACTCGGACCGCGAGTTCCACGGGGCTCAAGGGCTTGGTGAGGAAGTCGTCTCCGCCCACCTGAATCCCTCGCTCGCGGGCCTGGCGATTCGCGAGGGCCGTCAGGAACAGAATCGGCACGTAGCTTTGCATCCGCTCCCGCAGGATCCGTGTGAGCTTGAAGCCGTCGACGGTGGGCATGACGGCGTCCATCAGCACCAGATCGATCTGGCGGTCGTCGAACGCGCGCAGGGCCTCCACCCATCCGTGGGCCACGACGGTTCGATGCCCGAGGGCCGACAACATCTGCTGCGTCGTCGCCACCTGGATGGGATCGTCGTCGATGACGAGAATCGTCGCCGGGCCGCCGAATCCCCCGGCGGGGACCGGCGTAGCGTCTCTGGAAGGTCGGCTCGACACCCTGGACGGGCATCGGCCGGCCGGGCGCGCACCTTCCGTCCCGATCGGGGCCGCCCCCCTTGCGACCGGCCGGCCGCCGACCGGGGCGCCGACCCGTCACTGCACGGAGATGCAACGGACGGCGCCGCGGGAGTTTTGCGGCAGCACCTTCGCGGCGGTCTCCTCCGCCTGGTACTCGACGACGTAGGTGCCGGGCAACACGGCGCGGCTCGTCTCGTTGGTCGACGTACCCACCGGGAAGCGGGCGCCCGTCTCCACGTCGCGCAACCAGATCGTCCCCCAGTCCACGGTCGGGGGCACCGCGCCCCCGCCGTAGACCGGCACGATCCCCAGATCCACCGGCCCGAGCAGGACGTCGAGGTTCACGGGCTCTGCGACCTCGACGACGACTTCCTTCTGGACGATGGCGTCGGTGTTGGCCGGTACGACGCCGCCTCCCTGCTCGACCTCGTAGCGCAATTGATAGGCACCGGTCTTGGGAAGGACCCGGCGCAGGAAGTTCGCCGATCCGGTATCGCCGAGGACCACGCGCCCACCGGTCTCCGGATCGAAGAGGTAGAGCCAGCCGTGCTCGTACTGGGAGTCGGGGCCGGGGCCGCCCCCCACCGTGACGGTGCCGGTGACCGTCGCGGCCTCGAGATCCACGGCGTGCTGGCTCGGCCCGCCCGCGGGCACCGTGATCTCGCCGAGGTCCCCGACCCCGTTCTCCGGCAACTTTACGCCGGGGTTCACCGTCCGGTAGAGCACACGATAGGTACCCGGGATCACCCGCACCGACAGGTCGGCGTCGTTCGTTCGTCCCACGTAGATCTCGTCGTCTGGATGCTCGCCACGCAGCCAGATCTCCGCCACCCCGTCCGCGGGATCGATGGGCGCGCCGCCGACCGACAGGTCGAACGAGGCGAGCTGCACGGGAACGTCGATGGCCATCGGCACCTCGACGTTGCCCGAGAGCGCGCTCCAATCCACCGTACCGATCCGCACCCAACGATTCGCAGGCATCTGCCCGGACTGGGATTCGCCGAGTTCGTAGTAGAGGTCGTACACCCCGGGGAGCAGCGGACCGACCGGGATGGCGCCCATGGGTGCGGAGGTGTCTCCGATCAGGGTCGCCGCCCCCGTGCTCGCATCGACCGCATGGATCCGACCGAACTCCGTGGGCGCATTCGGCGCAGCGGCCCCCCCGACCGTCACGACGAGGGTCGTGGTGAACGTGGGCAGGTTCACGAGGATCTCCTTGGGCACCTCCGCGCCCTCGCCTTTGTCGACCTCCACGAACACGTCCGGCACGACGGTCTCGGTATTCTTCGGCAGCTTCCCGCCCGCCGACAGCGTGGATACGGCGCGATAGAGCACCTCGTACCGGCCGGGAAGGACCGCGACGAGGGCCGTGTCGTCCTCGGTGGACAGCACCTCGAAGACGTCGCGGGGATTGCCCTCACGACGCAGGAACACCCGGCCGAGTTCGCCATCGGACGCCGGATCCCCGCCTGCCACCGTAAGGCGCAAGGAAAGATACGCCGGTTCGATCGTGAAGTCGGATTGGTTCTCGATGGGCACCGCGGTGGGGCCGGAGATCCGTCCCGCCGCGTTGGCCGGAAGGAGGCCGGACGACTCGATGCTGCGGTACTCCACGTCGTAGACGCCTGGCAGCACCTGGGCCTCCAGCTTTTCGTCCATCGTGGTGCCCAACACGATCTCGTCCCCGGTCTGGCGATTGCGCAGGGCGATCTCCGCCACGTCGTAGGGGGTGGACGCGATGGTCTCTTCGCCCTTCTCGAAGGCGACGGAAACGCGGGTCGGCACGGCGTTCAGATCGACGGAGATCTCCGGCCCCTCGACGGGATCGCACGGGACGCACCGTAGGGCGACGTCCACCATGCCGGTGGGGCATTGGCAGTGGGGTACGAGGTCGGCGTCGAGGACACAGGTGGCCTCCTCGGGCCCACAGTCCACGTCCGTGCACGGAGATTCGGGATCGACCGTGTCGGGGCCCGTTCCACCCGTCCCGCCACCAGCCGTGGAGTCGGTTTCGCAATCCGGTCCGCTACTCGACGCGCACTCGCCGGGCGTTCCCGTGGTGCCGCCCGAAAGTCCGGTGGACGCGCCACCGGAGTCCGCCGTATCCGGCCCGCCCAGCTCGTCCTGGGAGCAGCCGGAGGCGACCGTGGCGAGGCAGAACCACGCTGCCGTCGAGGAAACGAAGTATCGATGAAGCCAAGCCATGTCGCCATGGTAGCAAGGTGGCGCCCGCGGACAATGGCAATTCGTCTCCCGGGCCCCACCGAGAGCGGCGCGTATCGCGTGGCAGCAGACGTCCCCGATGGGGAACGATCACGGGTTCGACCGAACGAACCATAGGCCGGGCAGTCCCGCCCCCGCCACGAGAAGGTCCGCCACCCCGTCGCCGGTCATCTCGCCGGCGGCGAGGGCGGCCACGCCCGTGGGGACCTCCGCGATCTCGGCCGCGAACGAAAGGGCGTCTTCGTCCGGGTCGTAGCGGTACGCGTAGACCGAGCCGCTGCCCGTGCCCGCCACGGCCGCGTCCAGATCGCCGTCGCCGTCGAGGTCGGCCACCGCCACGTGGCGCGCCCCCGCCATCGCCGCCAGGGTCTCCGGCGGCCTGACCGTCCCGTCGGACCGGCCGCGAAAGAGGACGAGCCGTCCACCCGAGGCGTCGGCGACCAGCACGTCGGCGAAGCCGTCCGCCGTGACGTCTCCGACGGCGACCCCCATGGGCGTCCCCGGGGCGCCCTGGTCGGCGACGTCGAGCATGCCGCCGCCGTCGTTTCGTCCCACGAGGAGGCGACCTGCCGCCCGATCGGTGAACGCGACGTCGTCGAAGAGGTCGTTGCCGAGGAGCCCCGACGCCAAATCGCCGAAGGCGGCCCCCGTCCACAGGATCTCCAACGATGCAAAGGCGCCCCCCGGTTGGGCCGCAGCCCACACGACGTCGGCGTCCGTCCCAGCCTCGGCGACGAGCACGTCGGTATCCCCGTCGCCCGTGACGTCGGCCCCGGCCACCGCGGCGGCGTCCCGCATGAGCGCGATCGTGGCCTGGAACCCCACGACCCGGGTCGGATCGCTGGCGTGGACGATCACCCGCGGCGGCTGCTCGTAGGCGACGGCCGCCCGCTGCGCCATGTTCCGCGGCGGCATGGCCGCGACGGCGACCGCGGGAGTTCCGAGCACGCCCGGTTCGAAGGCAATCGCCCCGGCGCCTTCGGCCCATACCACCCGAAACCCGTCGGCCGCCGCCACCAGGCCGTCGCCGAGGCCGTCCCCGTCGAAGTCGGACACCGCGAGATCGGCGACCACCACGTCGGGATCGACGATCTTGCGCGGGGCGAAGCAAAAGTTCTCGCCGGGCACGCCGTCGCCGCACTTCACGTCCGGCCCGGTCGTCGTTCCGGTCGTCGACGTCGTGCCCGTCGTCGCGCCCATGTCGGGCGTCGGCCCCGTACTGCCCACCGAGGTGGTGGACACGCCGGTCCCGGACCCCACGGTCGTCCCACCGGTCGTTCCCTCGGACGGTGGAGGATCGTCCCGGCATCCCACGCCGAAGCACAAGACGCATCCGAGGACGTACGCAGATCGACATCGTGCCGTGGGGGAACGGGCCACGGGCCGATACTACCACCGGCGGAACGCCCCATGCCGCCACCGCCGTGCGCGCGCCCTTGCCCTAGCCGGAGACGGGATCATCCGCGAAGCAATCACGCGCATCGCAGGCCCGCCCCCCAACGACGGCACGACCGACCGCTCCGCCGCGACGCCATCCGCCCGAGCAATCGGTCCTGCGATGGCGTACGCTTGGACCATGCGACACCGTGGCCCCGCTTGGCCCATCGCCCTCGCGCTCGTGGCTGCCGGCGTGACGGCCGCCTGCTTCGACGGCGCGGACGCCCTGGGACTTCCCTGCGAGGTCGACCGCGACTGCGGTCTGCGCCAGCGCTGCGACGACGGCGTCTGCGTCGACGAGGACGCCCAAGGGCCCCCCGACACCTGCGGCGACGGGATCCTCCACCAGGGCGAGGCGTGCGACGACGGCAACGACGTCGACGACGACGGCTGCACCAACGCCTGCACCCTGCCCGCATGTGGTGACGGGATCGTGCAGGCCGCCGAGGGCGAGCAGTGCGACGACGGCAATACGGACGCGGGGGACGGCTGCAGCGAAACGTGCCAGCACGAATCCTGCGGGGACGGCATCGTGCAACCGATGGAGGCGTGCGACGACGGCAACGACGTCGACGACGACGGCTGCACCAACGCCTGCACCCTGCCCGCCTGCGGCGACGGCATCGTGCAGGCCGCCCGGGGCGAAGAGTGCGACAACGGCAAACCCGTGGACGACGCCACGTGCACGGCCGAATGCAAGCGCGTGTGGTTCTTCGACGACGCCGAGGACTCGCAGATGTTCGACGCGTGGAGCATCGAGACGTTCCCCGAAGGCGCCGATCCGATGACCACGTGGAAGCGCGTCCAGAACCCCGCCGACGCCCACGCCGGGATGGGCTTCTACCACCTGCCGCCGCAACCGGGCATGGTCTCGGTGGGGGCCGGCGTGCGCCTCGTGTCGCCGCCCATCGATCTGACCGACGTCGGCGACGGTGGGGTCGAACTGCGCTTTTTCCACAAGTACGCCTTCGATAGATGCGACTCGTGCGCCACCGGGGACGGAGCCGTGTTGCAGGTGTCCGTCGATGGCGGTGAGTGGGACAACCTGACGCCGTACGGTTTCTATCCCGGTGCGATCGGCGAGGGCTGCAATTCATCCATAGTGAACCCGCTCGGGGGCGCTTCGGCGTTCGTCGGCGAACAATTGAGCTGGGCGGAGGTCCGCGCCGATCTCGCCGCGTACGCTGGATCGTCCATCCGAATCGCCCTCGCCGCAGGCTTCGACGCGCTCAATTGCGAAAAGAACATTCCCCTCGTCTGGTACCTCGACGACATCGTGGTCGCACGGCCCAAGTAAGCGCGGCGTGCCGCTTCAGTACCGCACGGTGAGCCGCACCCCGGCGCCCTTGCGGGCCCAAAGGGGCTCGAGCCGAACGGCCGCCGCCTTCGATCCGGTGCGCCGCTCGGCGGCGCGGCGTGCACCGCCCACGGCCAGGAGGCTCGCCCCCACCACCGTCGCGACGCCGCCTACGGCGCCCCCCACGATGGCCATGAGGTTGCCGGCACGGCCCCGGTCGAACTGCGCGCGCCGACCTTCCACGTCCTCCGGGTCGAGGTCCGACAGGTCGTTGGCCTGCTTGCCCATCACCAGGCCGCCGGTCATGACGCCGAGCCCCGCGAGGCCAAGGCCCATCACCACCCCGCCCGAGGCGAACATCGGCACGGCGGGCTTGGCCGCCGGGGCGGGCGGTGGCGCGAAGGGTTGGGTGCGTTCGGCATCCGCCTCGGCCTTCACCTCGGCGATCCGGGCGTCGATCTCGGCGATGCGCGTCTCGACCTTCTTGCGCTCCTGCTCGGCCCTCGCGCGGTCCGACGGATCGTCGAGGTCGTAGAGGGTGGGGATCGACGTTCGGAAGCTGTCGAGGAGCACCCGGGCCTTGCGCAGGTGCTGGACGTCGTGATCGATCTCGAAGGCGCGCTCGTGAGCCGTCGCGAGGTTGTAGAGGAGCAGCAACCGCACGCGAAGGTGGGCCCGCGTGTTGGAAAGGAGCCCATAGGCCTTGGTCCACGCCTCGATGGCCCGCGGATAGTCCGCCGTCTCGTAGTGGGCGAGGCCCTCGCGGTAGACGCGCTCGGCCTCCTCGAGGGCGGGATCGGCGTCCTCGGCCTCTGCATCGGTCTCGGCGGCCCCCTCGCCCTCCTCGGGGGTGGACGTCGCGGGCGGCTCGCCGTGGACGGCCCGCGCCCACGGCAGGCCGGCGGCGGCCGCTCCGGGAACACCGCTCCCCACGGCAACGGCCAGGGAGAGGGACGTCACGGATGCGAGGCGGACGGGCACGCGTATCCAGAATACCACGCCCGGGGCGCTCCGAGGCCCACGGCGAAGATCCGACGGCGGACCGACGTCAGCCGGGCGGCTTGCAGGCGTCGTACGGGTCGTGGGTGTTGTTGTCCTCGACGCACTCGTTGAACGCCCCCATCATCATGCCGTCGTCGTCCACGACGACCCACACGGAGAAGGGCCCGGGGCCCGGGGCGGGTACGGAGAGGGCCACCTTCTCGGCCCCGCCCGGCACGATGGGCCCTTGGGTCGAGACGACGCCGAGCAGCCCTGCGGTCTGCTCGTAGAACGCGACCTTCACCCCGGGGCCTACGCCGAGGCAGCCTTGGTTCTTGACCCAGACCGAGAGGTTCAGGTCCGGGCACGCCGCCCCGTCGGCCTGGAGATCGAAGGGCACGAGGTCCGGCGCACAGTTCTCGCCGGTCCCCTGGGTGTTGCGCCGGTAGGAGTTGTGGCTCGTCCAGCTCGGCGACTCCATGTCGGGGATCGCGCCGTCGTCGGTCACGTTCTCCACGTGATAGGTGTGCTGGTTCCACACGGGACGCGTGGGCATCCAGTTGTCGAGCTTGTCCTCCCAGACCTCGATCCCGGCGTCTCCGAGCAACGACGGCTCGAGGAATCCCGCTTCGTTGTTCGTGGCGAACACCAATTCGGCCTTGAAGTCGCCGTCCACGTCCGCAACGACCGGGTACTCGGTGCGCGTGCGCGACGAGTTCAGGTCGCGGAACAGGATCTCGGCATCGGTCATCACGCCGTCGCAGTTCGGCCCCGGCGGGTTCATCTGGCAGTCGGGCTCGATGCCCGGATAGATCCGGAGGTATTCCTCGTCGTTGTAGACCACCTCGGCGCGGCCGTCCCCGTCGAAGTCGAAGACCGAAGACCCCGTCCGGCTCGACGAGTCGTCCTCGGTGGGCGCCTGCCACAGGATCGTCGCGGTGGCCGGGGGTACGAAGTCGACCACGACGTAATTGGAACCGCCGGCGGTGCCCACCTCCGGAGCGCCGTCGCCGTCGAAGTCGGCGATGTTCGGAGCGCCCCCGTGCCCGCCGCCCGGGATGGACACGTTCGCCATCTGCGTGCCGTCGGCACCGTCGAGGATCCGCACGACGCCCCCCGAAACCAGCACCACGTCCGGATCTCCGTCCGCGTCCATGTCCGCGATGCCGCAATAGCCGTCGTCGAAGCTCGTGTTCCAAAGCACCTGACCGGTGAAGTTGCCGCCGGAGACCGTTCCCGTGAAGGTGTAGGCGGTCTTGCCGCCCACGAGTTCCGGGCGGCCGTCGCCGGTGAGGTCGGCGATGCACGAGATGGGGCCCTGCCCGCCGAGGCCGATGCCGTTCGTGCCCTCCCAGAGCAGGTTGCCCGCCGCGTCGAAGACCGCCGCGCCGAAGACGATCTCCGGCAACCCCTCTCCGTCGAGGTTGGCGATGGCGACCGACCCGCTGTTCTCGCCGCCGGCGAAGTTGTCGGACTGCCATAGCGGCGTGCCGGTGCTGTCGATGGCGACCAGGTACTTACCCTGCCCCTGGGCCACCACGTCGGGCAGGCCGTCCCCGGTGATGTCGCCGACGGCCGGATTCGAGGTGGCATCCGTCCGGTACGCCGCGTCCGTCACCGTCCACACCTTCTCGCCGGTGTCCCCCCGGATGGCGCGCAACACGCCGTCGGACGTAAAGTCGCTGTTCTTGTACGTGTTGAACACGATCTCGGGCACGCAGTCGGCGTCGAGATCGGCCACCATGGGCACGCTGCACGCCTGCTTGTACTCGGGCAGGTCGTCGGCCGCGATGTCCACGTGGCTCCACGTGACCGTGCACGTGCCGCCCATGCACACCTCGGCCGTCTGGCAGTCGCTGTCCATGGTGCACGAACGCATCCGGCGCTCGCCCCACGTGAACCGCGGCACCGGATCGAAGACCTGGGGCGGCGGCGTGAAGGTGCACGATTCGTTGGCGACCTTGGGGATGCACTTGCCGAGGGACGGGTCGCAGACCTGGTCGTCCGGGCAGGTGGTCTTTTGGGTGGCGCACGACGCCGTGTCGCAGTCGTCGCCGGGTACGATGCAGGCGCCGGCGTGGCAGATCTCGCCGGCCTGGCAGCACTGCTCGTCCGGGCCGCAGGCGGGCTCGCCGCCGCAGTCGGCCACGCACGATCCCAGACTGCACAACTTGCCCTCGGGACAGCACACACCGCCGCCGCAGTCGCGCTCGGGCGGGCAGCCGCCGCCGGTCGCCGAGTCCGTGCCGGCCGAGTCCGTCTCGCCCGCCGTCCCGGTCCCGGTGCCCGTCCCGCTGCCGTCGGTCTCACCGCCGGTGGTGAGGGTCGTCGAGCCGGATGCAGAGGCGCCCGGGCGGCCGTCGTCGCCGGAGCACGCGGCCAGGCCGGTCGCGGTCAGAAGCACACAGACGGTCGCTCGCGCGACGGGAAGGGGATGCTCGGATCGGTAGGTCATGGTCCTCGGTGCCGCGGAGCCCACGTGCCCGTGGCAACGCCGCATTGGACACCGCTCGGCGCCCGATTTCCAGCCCTCGGCCCTCCCCGGGACGCTCCGCGGCCGGGCAGCGCTTCGCCGGGCTCGGTCGCTTGACAACGGGCGGCCTGCCGCGCTTGCGTCATCGCCGCCATGTCCCGCGTGCGCGCCGTCGTGTTCGACCTCGACGGCACCTTGGTCGACTCCCTGCGCGACATCGCCGAGGCCGTCGACGGGTGCCTGGCCGAGTTCGGTCTTCCGACCCACGGCGAGGCGGCGTACCGCACGCTCGTGGGGGACGGCATCGGCACGCTCGTGCGCCGAGCCGCCCCCGAAGGCGCCGATCTCGCGCAGCTCGAGCGCGCCGTCCGCCGCAGGTACGCCGCCCATTTCCTCGACCACACGGTCCCGTACCCGGACGTGGTTCCGCTGCTCGAATCCCTACGGAGGCGCGAACTGCCCCTCGCCGTGCTCAGCAACAAGCCCCACGAGATGACCGTCGCCGTGGTGGACGCCCTCTTCGCGCCGGGCACCTTCGTCGTCGTGCGCGGCGACCGTCCGCCCGCGCCGCGCAAACCCGATCCCGCCGCGGCCCGCGAGGTCCTCGCCGCCTTGGGCACCGCCCCCGACGAGACGTTGATGGTGGGCGACACCCCCGTGGACCTGGCCACGGCACGCGCGATCTCCATGCCGTCGGCGGCCGTGACGTGGGGATTTCGGTCCAAGGAGGAGCTAGCGGCCCACGCCCCCGACCACGTGCTCGACGCGCCCCTCGACCTGCTGGCCTGCCTGTGACGTTTCCATGACGGACGCACCCTCGCCCCCGAGCCACCGGCCCACGCCACGGCCACGGCCCGAACCCGTCGAGATGCCCTCCGTGCGCACGCGACCCGGCGTGGCCGCAACCGTCGTCCTCTTGGCCTTCGCCGTAGGCTGGTTCGCCCCGTCCCTGCTCACGCACGCGAAGGCCCCGTCTCCCGTCGCATCCCGCGCGTACATGTACGGCGCGTGGACCCTGGCCACCCTGGCGGCGGTCCGGGTGCTCTACGGCGGCGGGCTCCGCGGCGCGTTGCGGGCCCTCGGTCTTGCGGCCAACCCTGCCCCTTCCGTGACGATGGCCTTCGTCGCGACCCTACCCATGCTCGTGGGGTTCGCGGCGACGGCGGACGAGGTCCACCTCTCGGTCGGCGTCGTCGCAGGCAGCGCGCTCGCGCCGGGGTTCTTCGAGGAGGTGTTCTTCCGCGGGCTTGCGTTCGTACAGCTCCATCGCGCCGCGCGCTGGGGGATCGTGCCGGCGGCGGCGGTCCCGGCCGTCGCCTTCGCGGCCGGTCACGTCGGACCTTCGTCGGATTTGGCCGCGGCCTTCGGGGTGTTCGCCGTGACGTTCGCCGGCGCCCTTTGGTTCGCCTGGATCGTCGTGGCCTGGGGGTTCGTCCTGTGGCCGGCCGTCGCGCTCCACGTCTTCATGAACCTGTGGTGGTCGGCCTTCGGAGCCGGTGCCACGGCCTTGGGAGGCGTGGGCGCGAACCTGCTGCGCGGGGCCACCATCGCCATCGCCACGGTATGGACGATCCGACACGCGCGGCAAAGGGGACGCTCGCCCTGGCCGCGCGGGCGTCTTTGGCGCAACCGGACGGCCTAGCCGCCCGGCGTCGACTCGCCGCGCAGGACGGCAAGGGGCACGCGGGCGAGGAAACATGCCGAACACAAGGGCTCGTACGTCTCGTCCCCGAGGGCGATCTGTTCTCCTTGGGTCACGGGGATCCCGTCGCACAATCGCATGTTGAAGATCGCCTTGCGGTTGCAGTGGGTGCAGGTGACCTTGACCTCCTCGATCCGGTCGGCAAGCTCGAGCAGGCGCCTCGAGCCGGGGAAGAGACGGGTACGAAAATCCGTGCGTAGGCCGTAACAGATGACGGGCACGCCGGGGTCGTGGGTGATCTCCCGTAGATCGTCGACGACCCGGGGGGGCAGGAACTGGGCCTCGTCCACCAGGACGCAGTCGACGCCGACGAAGTCCCGCGGATCGAGTCGCGTGTCCTCGTCGACGAGCAGGTCCACCTTGCGTTCGAGGCCGCTGCGCGAGCGAATCGTGTCGCGCCCGAACCGATCGTCGATGGCCGGCTTGAGCAACCGGACCGTCTTGCCCTGCTTGCGGTAGTTGTGCGCCACGGCCAAGAGGTTCATGGACTTGGCGCTGTCCATGGTGCCGTATCGGAAGTAGAGCTTGGCCACCGCGCCGGAAGGCTCGGCGCTCGTCTACGTCCTGTCAACCGCCGACGACGATCCGAGGCCCCGCCCAAAGGGCCACGTCGTGGGACGAATAGCCGTCCCCCACGTCCACGTAGAGGCCGAGGGCGAGATCGGCACCCGTGAACTCGTCGAGGGGTACCTCGATCACGTCCACCACGCCGTCCAAGGTCTGCGCTCCGTTGGCGAGGACGACATGGCCTCCGGGAGCTACGGCGGCCCGCACCTCCCACGTAAAGTTGCAGTTGACGGCGGCCTCCACGCACCCGATCCGCGCGACGAACCGGGCACCGGGGGGGATCGGGACCTGCGGATACCAGCCCTCGGCGAATCCCTGGGGAATCTCGTAGTCCGGCGCGGCGGCGAGGAGCGGCTCGGGGGGCACCGGCCCCTCGACACTGCCGTCGAACATGGGCACCACGGCCCCCTCGACGTCGGGCATGGCAGGTCCTGGGCACGGCATGGGCCCGGCCCCGGATAGCCACGCCGCCGCGCACGCGGTCTCCACCATGTCGAGCACGACGGTCCCCGGCATCGGGCCGCCGGCGTCCACGGCGATGCCCGTCGTGCCGGCTCCGCCGCCGGACCCGGTGGCGGACGTATCGCCTGCGCCCGTGCTCCCTGCGCTCGTCACCCGTGTACCCGCCCCCGTGCCGGCCGAGGTCCCGTAGGTGCCGCCCCCACTCGTCGATTCGACCCCGGGCGGCGGGCCCGGATCCACGAAACATGCGGAGGCGCCGGCGACCGCTCCGCAGAGCGCGCTCGTCGCCACGGCGCCGTGCAGAAGGCGGGGAAGCGGTTCCACGGAGGATCCGTGGCGCCGCCGGCACCGGCGGCCGAGCGCCGATGCGGGCCGCCCCCGACCGTTTTGGGTACGCTGGCCGGAGATGGCCCGCGATCCCGAGCACGCCCCCCCACCCCGACGACGCAACTGGCGCGCGATCCTGCCGCCCGAGGTTTATCGCATCACCCGCGAAGGCGGCACCGAGCCTCCCTTTTCCGGCCGTCTACTGCACGAGCACCGGGCCGGGACCTTCGCCTGTGCATGCTGCGGGGCGCCGCTTTTTCGCAGCGAACACAAGTACGACTCGGGAAGCGGGTGGCCGAGCTTCTACGCGCCCGCCGAAGGGGCCCGGCTCGACCTTCGGGAAGACCGCTCCCACGGGATGATCCGCACCGAGGTGCGCTGTGCATCGTGCGAGGCCCACCTCGGCCACCTCTTCGACGACGGCCCGCCGCCGTCCGGGAAGCGCTACTGCATCAACTCCCTGTCCCTTTCGTTCGTTCCGGATACACCGGATACCCCCGAGGAGACGCGATGAAGGCACCGACGATCTGGGTCGTCCCCACGAGCGGCGATTGGTTCGACGTGACCATCGAGGACGGGCGGGGCTCGAGTCGGCACCGCGTCCGCGCCCCGGCCGGCGACGTGCTGCGCTACGGCAAGGGCGCCGCCGCCGGGGCCGTCGTCGACGCCGCCATGCGTTTCCTGCTCGACCGCGAGCCCAAGGAGAGCATCCTGTCGCGCTTCGCCCTTTCGGACATCGAGCGCTACTTCCCCGAGTTTCCAGCCAAGGTCACCGACTACCTCGCGCAGCCGACGGAGCCCTGACGGCGACTTCGCCCGAGGACCAACAGGACGACCAAGAGGGCGCCCCCGGTGCGGCCCGACCGCCTGGCATCGCAACCGCATCCGTCCCCGCCGGCTCCGCTGCCGGCTCCGCTGCCCGTTGCGGTCTCGCCCGAAGCTCCCGTCGAGCCGGCCGAACCGGTCGCCGCCGTCCCCGCGCCCGAACCGCCGCCGGTCGTCGACGTGCCCGCCGTTCCACCGGCGCCCGTGGTAGCACCTGTGCCTCCGGTTCCACCGCCGGTACAGTCGTCACCGGGTGGGCAGTACTCGTAGGCCCCGGCATCGATGGCCCCACCGAGGGGCCGCGGGCGCCCGTCCATGTCGACCGAGGGGGCCGTTCGTCCCATGTACGTGTCGACGCCGAAGTCGATGGCCACCGCACCGTCGCGCAGATGGAAGTCGCCGCCTCCGACATCGACGAACACCTCCTGGGGATCGGCGACGATGGACGCACCGTCGTAGCCGAGGCCCTGCCAGCCGGCGAGATCGAGCAGCGTATCCCCCCGGTCGGGCGAGAACGAACCCGTCACCACGTTGTAGTCGCTCGCAAAGCCCGGCGTGCCGTCGAGGGCGATGGCCCCGCCGAAGTCACCGAGCCCCGTCAGTACGTTGTCGAACACCACCGAGCCGCCGTTGCCCGCCTCCTCGGTGATGCGCACGCACCATCCCCCGCCCGACGGTACGACGATGGTGTTGGCCACGATCACGAGATCGCGCGGGCCCTCGGCGGCATCGATCCGATAGGCACGGATCCCGTTGCTCGCGTTGCCTTCGATGACGTTGCCGGCGATCACGCTGTCCTGCACGCCGTCCATGTTCAAGCCGTTCTGGGCGTTGTCGTGGATCCAGTTGCGCTCGATGACCAGGCCCGAGATCACGCCGTCGCCTCCGATGGACGCGTCTCCGTTGAAGTGCACGCCCGCCTTGAGGCACCGGGCGAGTTCGTTGCCTCGGATCGTCGTGCCGTCGCTGCCGGCATTGGCGAGGTAGATGCAGTGCCCCCGGACGTCGGGTCCATCGGTGCCCACGTCCGTGATCGTGTTGTACTCGACGATGCTGTCGGCCACCTCCGACAAGTACATGCCCTCGTGGGCGGCCATCTCGATGACGTTGCCGCGGATGACGAGACGGCGGGAGGGCGCATCCGGGGTGGCCCCCCGGTGGGCGATGCCGCGGTCGGGCATGCCGACGATCCGAAAGCCCTCGATGACCACGTCGCTGACGTTCTGCAGGCGAATGCCGTCGCCCGTGGGGCCGGGCGTATCGATGATCACGCCGGGTTCGGCGACGAAACGGATGGGCGCGCCCTCGGTACCGCTGGTCTCGAGGGTAAATCCCGCGTAGTTGCCGGGGAGGACGTGGACCACGTCTCCCGGCGCCACCACCGACGCGGCGTGCGCGAGCGTCGCCCACGGGTCGGCCGCCGTCCCGGCCCCGGCATCGCTCCCGTCGGTTGCCACGTAGTATTCGGCGGCCAGGGCCACGTTCGGCGCCACGGCCACCGCACCGGCGAGAAGATACGCACCCGCTGCGAACTTCCGTCGTTGCATGCTGCCCCGGAGCCTACCGAACTCCGCGACATGGGTCACGCTCGGCCCCCGCAACCGACGCCCGCACCGGACGGCCACCCTTGCAATGGGGGGGACGCGCCCCTATGATGCCGCACCGCAACGCGCCCATGAGCAGCGACGACCACATCGAATTCGAAGGCAAGGTCGTGGAGGTCCTCACCGGAGGCACCTTCCGGGTCAACGTGGGCCCGGACCACGACGTCATCGCCCACCTTGCCGGGAAGATGCGCAAGAATCGAATTCGCGTCGTGCTCGGGGACACGGTGACCGTGGCGGTCTCCCCCTACGACCCGACCCGGGGACGCATCGTCTACCGCGCCCGTTGAGGGCGGCACGGCCCGCGCACCCCTCGTCGGTCGGCGACCGGACCGTCGGGGTCTTCGCCCCCCAACCCCTGCGCAGGCGTTCTACTCGGCCCGCGGGCCGCAAACCTGGTAGGCTGCGGCCCACGATGACGGTGGACCCCCGCACCTTCGCCGAATCCTCCGAACCGTGGTTTCGCGAGCGGCTCGAAACCCTCGTGGAGCACCGCACCGTAAGCCCGGGCGCGACCGACAAGGGCCCCATCCTCGAGGGCGCGAAGGCCGCCCGGGCACTGATGGAGGAGGCCGGTGC
>RFGU01000026.1 GCA_003696955.1 Deltaproteobacteria bacterium
CACGGGGCGTACGGTTGGCTCGAGCAGTTCTTCGAGGGCGAACGCCTCGTGCGGGTCGAGGACGTCGCGATCGCGTCCCTCGTCGACTTCCTGCACGGCAAGCGCGTGGATCTCGAGTCTCGGAACGGGTCGGTGGTGCCCGAACCGGGCGACCGGCTGCGGATCGTGGTGCGGCTGCCGGTGGCGGTGGTGCAGATCGGCAAGAAGTCGGTGCCCAAGGCGGCGGACGCCGAGGCGCGCGTGGCGGCGTTGGGGCGCCCCTACGGCGTCCTCGACGCGACGCGCAAGCCCTATCACGTCTTCGTGGTCGGGGCCGAACCCAAGGAGTTCGACGCCATCGCGGCCGCACTCGAGTCGGGCATCGAGGTGGAGAACCGGGCCGACCCCGGCCAGGGCGTGATGGTGTTGCCGAAGATCGCCGCCTACCTGGTCGATCCGGCGGCCTTGCACATCGAAGGGGACGAACTCGTCTTTCCGTACGGCGAGAACAAGGCGTCTCCCGGATTCGTCGAGACGGACGGTCGGCTCGTGGAGCAGGTGCCCGAGGACGGTCGGCTCCGCGTCCCGGTGGTGCGGGTGCAGGCCGTGCGCCTCGAACGCCCCATCGTCCTCGATCCCGAAGGCTACGTGCTGCTCCACGGTGAGCGCCCCTCGTCCCTGCGGATGCACGGCATCCTGTGGCTCGTGGTCTTCGGGCTCGTATCCGTCAACACGGCCAGTTTCGTCCTGTGGTGGCGCCGGCGCCGAGCAGCTCGCTGATCTTGCGGCCTTCCAGGGGGATCCATGCGCGCCTACCTCGATCTCTTGGCACACATCCTCGAACACGGCGAGGACCGGCCCGACCGCACGGGGACGGGGATCCGTGGCGTGTTCGGCTACCAGATGCGCTTCGATCTGGCGCAGGGCTTCCCCCTGCTCACGACCAAGAAGCTCCACATCCGTAGCATCGTCCACGAGTTGCTGTGGTTTCTGCGCGGAGATACGAACATCGGCTACCTGCGCGAGCACGGCGTCTCCATCTGGGACGAATGGGCGGACGAGAACGGCGACCTCGGTCCGGTCTACGGCAAGCAGTGGCGCTCGTGGCCGGCGCCCGACGGCACGTCCATCGACCAGATCGCGCGGCTCGTGGAGGGGTTGAAGAACGATCCGTTCTCGCGCCGCCACGTCGTCACTGCCTGGAACCCGGCCGACGTGCCGCACATGGCCCTGCCGCCCTGCCACTGCCTGTTCCAGTTCTACGTCTCGCGCAGCGGTCGGCTTTCGTGCCAGCTCTACCAGCGTAGCGCCGACGTCTTCCTGGGCGTGCCGTTCAACATCGCATCCTACGCCTTGCTCACCCACATGCTCGCCCACGTGCTCGACCTCGAGCCGGGGGTGTTCGTGCACACCCTCGGGGATGCGCACCTGTACGCCAACCACTTCGAGCAGGCCCGATTGCAACTTTCCCGAAAGCCGCGAGCGCTGCCTCGCCTGAGGATCGCACGCCCGGTCCCCTCCATCTTCGACTTTCGCTACGAGGACTTCGTCATCGAAGGCTACGATCCCCATCCCCACATCCCGGCGAAGGTGGCGGTATGAGTCCGCAGATGATCGTGGCGGTGGCCGAAGGCGGCGTCATCGGACGTAACGGCCGGCTGCCCTGGCACGTGCCCGAGGACCTGCGGCACTTCAAGCGCACGACCATGGGACACGTGCTCGTCATGGGCCGGCGGACCTTCGAGGGGCTGCCGGGCGTGTTGCCCGGGCGCCCCCACGTGGTGGTCAGTCGCACGCTCCGGCGGGCACCGCGGAACGTGCACCTCGTCTCCTCCCTCGAGGCTGCCTTCGAGAAGGCTCGTGAACTCGGCGATCCCTCGCCCTTCGTGGTGGGGGGCGCCGCGATCTATCGGGCGGCCTATCCTCACGTGGAGCGGATCGTCCTGACCCGGCTGCACATGACGGTCGAAGGGGACACGGTGCTTCCTCCGATCCCCACGGCGTTCGAACTCGTCGAGACCACGCCCCTTGGCGACCGCGCGTCCGTCGAAGTGTACGTGCGCGGCCGCCGTGGCCTTGCGTGACCCACGGCACGGGGCGGCGTTGCGAGGCTGCGCGGCAGCCGGTGTATGCTCCGAGCCGCCATGCCGAGCCCACGCAGCATCGTCGAGCGCGCCGCCCGCTACCTGCGGGATCACCCCGAGGAGATCGGTCGCACGGCGCGCGACCTGCTCGGCCTGCGCGTGGGCGTGCCGGTCGGCGTGTTGCGCGAGCTCTTCGACCGCCTCGGCGACGGCGATGGCCCCAAGAACCTCACCTTCGATGCGGTGCCCCCCGGATTTCGCGTGGGCGCCGACGTGGAGCTGATGGGTACGGCCGTTCGGGCCGAGACGACGATCTACGTCGAGCGCATCGAGACCGGTCCGGACACCCTGCGGATCGAATTGCGGCTCGAGGACACGCGGATGCAGGTGCTCGACGAGGGCGAGACGGCCGTGGCCGCGCTCATCCGTTCCGGCGCCCTCGACCTCACCAAGGCCGGCAGCCTTGCCGCCCATCTCCCCGAGGTCCGGGCCCTGCTGGCCGACTCCCACGACAACCGTCTGGTGATCGATCTGCACCGCCATCGGGCCTTCGGCGATCCCGTCGTGCGGCGCATCGTGGCGGTGCTCTCGTCCCTGCTGACGGTCCGCCACGTGGAGACCGAGTCCGACCGTCTCGAGATCGGGTTTCGCGCCTTTCCGCGGGGAATTCGGGGGGCCGCCCGTGCGGTCCGCGAGCACGTGGTGCGGCCGGCCAAGCCGTGGATCCGCGGCATGCTCGGCGCGGGCCGCAGGTAGGTCCATCGGCGTGGGCGCGCCGGGGGATCGCCCGGTCACGCCCGCCGAGCCATGGCCTCATCCCTTGCGCGCAGCGTCGAGCGCACCCGTGATGGCGGCGAACACCTCGTCGGGGTGGGCGAGGCCGTCGACCCGGATCAACAGGCCCTTGTCCTCGTAGAACGGAAGGACCGGTTCCGTCTCCGCGTGGTACTTCGCGATGCGCGCGCGCACGGCCTCGGCCGTGTCGTCCTTGCGCTGAACCACCCGGTCGGCGATCTCGGGCGGCGGCGGGTTGAAACGCACGTGGTAGATCGTGCCGGTCTCCGGGTCCGAGCGGCGGCCCGTGATCCGGTCGAGGATGGCCTCGTCGGGCACGTCGATGAGCACGACCGCGTCGAGGGGGATCTTCGCCTCGGCAAGGGCGCGGTCGAGGGCCTCGGCCTGGGGACGGGTCCGCGGAAAACCGTCCAGGATGAACCCTTTGGCACAATCGGGTTGCCCGAGACGCTCGATCACCATGGCGATGACGAGGTCGTCGGGGACCAGGTCGCCGGCCCGCATGTAGGCATCGGCCTTCTTGCCCAGTTCCGTGCCGGCGGCCACCGCCGCCCGTAGCATGTCCCCGGTGGAGATGTGGGGAATACCGTAGTGTGCCGCAAGACGCTTGGCTTGGGTGCCCTTGCCCGCTCCGGGGGCGCCGACGAGGATCATGCGCATGGATGGCCTCCGTGGTGCGCCGGGACGTTGGCAGTCCGGGCGGCGGTTTGCAAGGCGATCACGGGTGGACGGGGCTCGTCGGGGCGGCCGGTCACCGGCGTCTTCGCCACGGGGCGCCGATCCCCGGCAGGACCC
Source organism: Deltaproteobacteria bacterium (assembly GCA_003696955.1). Taxonomy (GTDB): domain Bacteria; phylum Myxococcota_A; class Polyangia; order Nannocystales; family Nannocystaceae; genus J032. Next base: position 3,654 of record RFGU01000026.1, read on the forward strand.
GCAGCGCCGCCTCGAAGAGGAGCAGCCATGCGGCGAGTTCGAGCACACGACCGGCCAAGGGCGCCGAGCGGGGGATCTCGGTGACGCCGGCTTCGAGGCCCGGATCGCGCGCCGGGGCGGGCTGCGGCCGCAGATCGGACTCGGCGGGATCGAACACGACGGAGAAGCGGTCCACGACGCGCTGCTCTGCGTCGCGGACCTCGTACGCGCCAAGCTGCCAGGTCTCGTCGAAGACCGCCGCGCCGTCCTCGTCGCCTGCCGTGACCGTGCGCCGGCTACCGTCGGGCAACTCCACCGTCCACGGCGCGGTCCCCGAAAGGGGGCGTGGCGCGCCCGGACGGATGCGACGGCCCGCGTGCCCGCCGCCCCGACCACGGGCGAGGTTGCGCACCACCGCCTCGCACAACGCCACGAAGCCCGGCTGGAGGGGCAGGTCCGTCCAGTCCCGATCCAACGTCGTCGTGAGCAACGCGACGCGCCCGCGTCCGCGCTGCGCCGAAAGGAGGGCCGGCGCGCCGCTTTGGAAGGTCAGGGCCGTGTCCACCTCGGCGTCGGGCGTCGGTTCGAGCAACAGGAGCCTGTGGGTCGTGGTGGTCGAAAGGTCGAGATCGGCCGCCCCGGAGAGGAGCGGGTCGTCGAGATTGGGCGGCGCGAGGTGCTCTGCCTTGGCCTCGGCGCGGCCCGGCAGGGTGCCGGTGACCTTGGCGTCCCGCAGGGCCAGGGGCAGCAGGGGGCCGAAGGTGCGGTTGTAGTCGGCGGGGAGCACGTGGTCGCCGGCCGTGATCCACAGTCCCATGCCCCGGTCGACCGCCTGTGCGACGGCGGAGGCCACGGCCGGATCGGGCGCGGGCACGTTGGCGAGCACCAGGACGTCGGTCCGGCCGAGCGCCCCGTCGTCGTCGCGTAGCCGTTGCGCGAAGGCGTTGGGCGTCTGGACCGTGACCTCGAGCGCGGGTTCGCGTTTCGCCACACCGAGGGCCGTCACCAGATAGAAGACCTCGTCGTGGGGGCGAAGCTCGCTCGGGGCCCCATCTACCACGAGCACGTCCACGCGTTCGTCGGCCTGCAGCCAAAGGGTGTGGGTATCGTCCGCGGGGAGGGCGTCGTCCGCGACGATGCGCAACGTGGCGGCCACGGGCGTGGTCGGGTCGTCGAGGACGTGGGTGAACACGACGGTGCTTCGGTCGTCCGCGAAGGCGGCCTCCGTGCGCGCAATCTCGCGACCTTCGACTTCGAAGGCCACGGGGAGTCGGTCACCCGGCCACGATCCCATACGGCGCAGTTCGGCTTCGATGCGCACGGCGCCCGGCTCGACGGCGGGGTCGGGCGTCCAGCGCACCGAGGCGAACCACGCTTGGCGCACGTCGGGTGGGGCGTCGGGAACGGCATCGGGTAGGACGGCGGTCGTGCCGGCGGCCCTCGGTACGCTCGGGACGCCGCCGGCCGTGTGGTCCCCGATGGGATAGAGGACGAGCGGCCGAGACGATCCGGCGGGGACGAGTGCGGCGGCCTCGGCGACGGCTTCACCGAGCGCGCGCGCGACAGGCCGCGGCGGGGCGTCGCGCCAGGCATCGATCCGTTCGCGTACGGTCGCGAAGTCCTCGGTCGGTTCGAGGCCGGGGCGCTCGGGGTCGGTGAACGCCAAGCCGACCCGACTTCCGGCCGGGAGCGCATCGACGAGTTCCCGCGCCCGCAGGGCGATCGCGTCGCGCACCGTGCCGGGGCCGAGGACGGCGGCCGTGGATGCCGAACCGTCCAGCACGACGATGGCATCGTGGGGCGTGCCATAGACGGCCAGGTGCGTGTCGGCCTCGACGTGGGGGCGCGCGGCGGCGAAGGCCAGGGCCAAGGCCAACGCGACACGGGCGGCCAGCAGCCACCGGTCCTCGACGCGTCGCCTCCGGGTCTTCGGCTCCGACGGCGGCGGCAGGAAGCGCACGGCGGCGAACGGCACGGTGCGCACCCGCCTTCGGCCCCGCAGGTGCAAGACGGTGAAGGCTGCGGCTGCAAGGGCACCGGCCAGCAACATCCACGGCGCGAGGAGATTCATCGATCCACCCCCGTGGCCGGGCGGTCCACCAGGCCGGCGAGCCGCGCGAGCAACGTTCGAAGGCACGGCAACAGGGATCCCGGGACGCGGGCGTCGGCGAGGTGGATCCCGCCGTCGCGGCAGGTTGCGTCCACGCGCTCGAGGTGCGCCGACAGGGCCTCGAGATAGGTGCGGCGCACCCGGGCGACGTCCAGCTCGCGTTCGGGACGCACGCCCCGAAGGTCGACGAACCGGATGCGCTCGTCGCCGGGGAAGTCGAAGCGCGTCTCGTCGTCGTGCAGGCACCGGACGATCGCCACGTGGTGCCGGCGGGCGAGCCGGGAGAATCCGCGATGGACCGCCCGTTCGTGCTCCTCGGGATCGTCGGCACCGGCGCCCGGATCCAGAAAGTCGGACAGGGCCACCACGATCTGTTCCCCGCGCCCGAGGGTCGGCGCGCCCCGATCGAGGAGATCGAGCCACGGACAGGTGCCCGCGGGGACGAGGGCCTCGAGGGCCGCGGCGAGGTCGGCCACGGCGGCCATGCCGCCGCGGGGCCGGGGAATCAGGGGGTGGATCGCGTCGTCCCGGCCGGCGAAGGCGACGAACCGGTCGCCACCCCGCACGGCCAAGATGGCCAGCGTACAGGCCAGGGCCCGTACGGCGTCGAACTTCGTGACGCCCTCGCCGTAGGCCATCCCGCCGCTGGCGTCGACGAGCAGCACGAGGGTGACGCTGCGTTCGGCCTCGGTGCGGCGCACCACCAGCCGGTCCCGGCGGCCGATGGCGCGCCAGTCGAGGAACCTCGGGTCGTCGCCGGGCGCGTAGGCGCGGTGGTCGAAGAAATCGACGCCGTGGCCGGTCTGGCGTGAGCGATGGCGCCCGAGCGTGCCGCCGGTCACGGCGGTCCGCAGGGTGATCGCGCTGCGGCGCGCGAACGCGTAGAGGTCCGCCGGGACGATCTCGGCGAGGGACCGTGGCGTGCCCGTCATGGTCCTTCGGCGGCGGCCGGATCCACCGCTTCGAGGACGCGGTCGACGATGCGCTCCGGATCGATGCCCTCGGCCTCGGCGGCGAAGCTCGGCACGATGCGATGCCGCAGGGCCGGACGCGCGAGGGCCCGCACGTCCTCGATGCGTGCGGCGGGCACACCGGCCAGGGCGGCGCGGGCCCTGGCCGCGGTCACGAGCTGGCGCCCCGCCCGCGGGCCGGCACCCCACCGCACGAGGCGGCGCACGTCGGCAGGGCAGGACGGATCCGACGGGCGAGTGGCCCGTAGCAGATGCACCACGTACTCGACCACCGACGGCGGAACGGGCAGCCGCCGCACGAGCGCCTGGTGCCGGACGAGTTCGGCGGGGGAGAGCACGGGGGCCGGGGCAGGCGGATCCTCGCCACGGGCGACGATGGCCTTCTCGGCCTCGGGATCGGGATAGTCCACCCGGATCTCCAGCATGAACCGGTCGAGCTGCGCCTCGGGCAGCGGGTAGGTCCCCTCCTGCTCGATGGGATTTTGGGTGGCGAAGACGTGGAACGGCGATGGCAGGGCGTGGGTCTTGCCGCCGGCCGACACCCGGCCCTCCTGCATGGCCTGCAAGAGCGCGGCCTGGGTCTTCGGCGGTGTTCGATTGATCTCGTCCGCCAGGAGGATGTTGCAGAAGACGGGGCCGGGGATGAAGCGAAACGTTCGGCGCCCCGTGGCCGGATCCTCGTCCAGGACTTCGCTGCCCGTGATGTCGGCGGGCATCAGGTCGGGCGTGAACTGGATGCGCGAGAACTCGAGGTCGAGGGTGTGGGCCACGGTCGAGACGAGGAGCGTCTTGGCCAGGCCCGGGGCGCCCACGAAGAGCGCGTGGCCCGACCCGAAGAGCGCGACGAGGAGCTGGTCGACGACCTTGCCCTGGCCGACGACGACCTCGTGGACCGCCGCCACGATGCGGTCGCGGGCCTCGGCCAGGGACGCGAGTTGGGCGATGTCCGGATCTTCGGCGTCTTGCGCGCTGGCCGAGGGCGTAGGATGCATCGTCGGCGTGATATAGCCGAGGGGCTGCGCCATCGGTAGCCGGGCCGGCGCGGTGCGCCACCGGCGGTCGCGGGGCCGCCGACGGGGAAGGCCGCGGCGGACGAAACCGTCGCAAAATAACCTCGTTTTTGACCGGGAAAAGGCTCGTGTTTGACGAACCGGCGATCTGGGGTCAGATTCTGGCCGCCGAAAGATTCACCCATTCAACGGAAGAAAAAGGGAAAATGCCCACCGTTCAAGACATCCTGGGAAAGGCCCGTGCCGTGGTGCGCGAGGTCTCGGCCGACGACGTCAAGGCGCGCCTGGACGCCAACGTCCCGCTTCGGGTCATCGACGTGCGGGAACGCGACGAGTACGAACAGGGCTACGTGCCCGGGGCCGACTGGGTGCCGCGGGGATTCCTCGAGTTGCGGATCGAGGACCTGTGCCCCGAGCGGGACACGGAGATCGTGCTCTACTGCGCCGGCGGCGTGCGTTCGTTGCTCGCCGCGCGCAACCTCGCCGAGCTTGGGTACACCAACGTTGCATCCATGTCCGGAGGTTTTCGGGCATGGAAGAACGCCGGACATCCGCTCGCCCGGCCTCGCACGTTGACGGGCGATCAGCTCAAGCGCTACGCGCGACACATCATGCTGCCCGAGGTGGGGGAAGAAGGGCAGGCGCGGCTCCTCGACGCCAAGGTCCTGTGCCTCGGCGCAGGTGGCCTCGGTTCGCCCTCGGCCCTCTATCTGGCGGCCGCCGGGGTGGGCACCATCGGAATCGTCGACGACGACGTGGTGGACGAGAGCAACCTGCAGCGGCAGGTGCTCCACAACGTCGAGCGGCTCGGCATGCCGAAGGCGGAGAGCGCTGCGCGTACGCTCAAGGCCCTCAATCCCGACGTGGAGGTCGTGCCGCACCGGACCCGGCTTACGTCCGAGAACGTGATGGAGATCCTCGCGGGCTACGACCTGGTCGTGGACGGCGCGGACAACTTCCCGACGCGGTACCTGCTCAACGATGCGGCCCTCAAGTTGGGCAAACCGGTGATCCACGCGTCCATCTTCCGGTTCGAGGGGCAGGTCACCACCTTCCTGCCGGACGAGGGGCCGTGCTACCGATGCCTCTATCCCGAACCGCCCCCGCCGGGCATGGCGCCGTCGTGCCAGGAGGCCGGCGTGCTCGGCGTGTTGCCGGGCATGGTGGGTACGTTGCAGGCGAACGAAGCCCTCAAGCTCATCCTGGGCATCGGTCGCAGCCTGTCGGGCCGGCTCCTCGTGCTCGACGCGCTCGAGACCCGCATTCGGGAGCTCAAGCTGCGCAAGGATCCGAAGTGCCCGGTCTGCAGCCGCCCACCCGAGGAGATCGAGCTGGTGGACTACGAGGCGTTTTGCGCCATCGGCGGCTGACCGGTCCGCGCCCCCTTCCGACGGGGGAAAACGCCGTTCGACCGAAAGCGATCTTCGGTGAGCCTGCAGCGTGGCACAGCGGCGGTCGCACCGGCCGACGGCGTCGGATACGCTCGTGTCCATGGACGGTCCGCCCCCCGATTTCGAAACCGTCGCAAGTCTCCTCCGCGCCCACGAGGTGGGACGCAGGGCGCACATCGAGACGCCCTTCGGTCGCCGCCTGGTCGCGTACGCCGACCTGACCGCCACGGGCCGCTACCTCCACTTCGTGGAGGCGTGGATCCGTCGGGTCCGGCCCTTCTACGCCAACACGCACACGGCCGTCTCGTCCACGGGCAGGATCCTCACCGAACTGCGCGAGCAGGCCCGCGAGGTGGTGCGGCGCGGCGTCGGTGCGGGCCCGGACGACCTGGTTCTCTTCTGCGGGGCGGGCGCCACCGCGGCGATCAACAAGCTCGTAGGGCTCCTCGGCTGGAAGATCCCCGAGCCCCTCGACCGCGCCTACGACCTGTCGTCGCGGATCCCGCCGAACGAGCGCCCGCTCGTCCTCCTCGGTCCCTACGAGCATCACTCGAACGAGCTGCCCTGGGTCGAGTCGGTGGCGGACGTCGTGGAGGTGGGGCTCGACGACGATGGGCGCGTCGATCTGTCCGACCTCGAGGCCAAGCTCGAGGCCCACGCCGACCGTCCCGTCAAGCTCGGCAGCTTCTCTGCGGCGTCCAACGTGACCGGCGTGCTCACGGACGTCCATGCCGTGGCGCGGCGCTTGCACGCCCACGGTGCCTACGCCTGCTTCGACTTCGCCGCAGCCGGACCGTACGTCCCCATCGAGATGCACCCCCAAGACGACCCGGCCGGGCATCTCGATGCGGTGTACCTTTCCTGCCACAAGTTCATCGGCGGACCGGAGGCGTCGGGTGTGCTCGTGGTGAAGCGGGATCTCGTGCGCAGCCGCGTGCCCGAGCGGCCGGGCGGCGGGACGGTGGCCTACGTCGCGGCCGCGGATCACGACGCCATCGACTACCTGTCCAATCCCGTCGAGCGCGAGGAGGGGGGGACGCCGGACATCATGGGGGATCTTCGGGCCGGGGCCGCCATGCTCGTCAAGGCCATGGTGGGTGCCGACCGCATCCTCGAGCACGAACGGTCCCTGGCGCGCGCAGGGCTCGAGCGCTTGCGCCGCCACCCGAAGGTGCGGATCCTCGGACCTGCGGACGCGGACCGGTTGGCGATCCTGTCGTTCAACATCGACGGGCTCCACCACGATCTCGTCAGCGCGCTGCTCGATCACCTCTTCGGGATCCAGAATCGGGCGGGTTGTTCGTGCGCCGGTCCCTATGGTCACCGCTTGCTCGGCATCGACCGGGCGACATCGGAACGCTACCGTCGGCTCATCGCCCGGGGCGTCGAGGGCATCAAGCCCGGTTGGGTGCGCCTTACGCTGCCGTTCTACGCGTCGCCCGAGGACGTGGAGTTCCTCTTGTCGGCGGTGGAGTTCGTGGCGGACCACGGCCGGACCTTCGTGCCTCTCTACGAACTCGATTGGAGCACCGGGGTCTGGCACCACCGGGAACGTCCCCAACCCGACTTCTGGCCCATCGATCTGTCGGTGGAAGCGCTCGCCGAGGCGGCGCACAGCTTCGCCGCGGGCGATCACGAGGCGCCCATTCGCGAGGCGGAGATCGCGGCCGAGCGGGCCCGGTACTTCGAGCATGCTCACCGCCTCGTCGGCCACCTCGAGCGCCGCTGGGCGCAGACGCGGCTTACGTGGAATCGCCCCACCGGCGACGCGGAGATCGACGCCCTGCGTTGGTTCGACTACGTGTACGACCGCGGGCTCGACCTGGACGCGCCGGCGGCCTCGGCATGAAGCGCCCGTCGTGGCACGCGCCGGAGCGCTCTACGACCTACGGGCCCGGCGGTCCTGGAGGATCGCCCGAAAGTAGTACGTCACCTTGACGATGAGTTCGTGATAGGGGGAGGAGAGGGCCTGGCTTCCGAACGGCACCTGGGTCCGATAGACGACGAAGATGTCGCTTCCGGGCAGGTAGCGTGCACGTAGCCGGGACTGCAGGCCGAAGCCCTCGTTGCCGGGCGAAAGGTCGAGCCGCACCATGTTGTCGATGGCGACGTTGGGGGTAAACGCGATGGTCAGCGACCCGTTGGCGTAACCGAAATCGAAGGACTGGTCGCGCTTGCCCACGTAGCCCACCACGTGGTCGTAGCCGCCGTCGATGGTGACGTGCGGGCCCATGCGGATCGTTGCGCGTACCGATGGACGGTGGATGATCCCATCGAAGGCCTCGCGTACGCCATAGCCCACCCGAAACTGAACGGGTCGTCTTCCGCCGAGGCGAAACGATGCGTTCTGGGTCATGCCGCTGTAGAGCCGCGCCGGGACCTCGTAGCCGAAGAGGACGAACGGCATCTGTACGTCGTCGCGCAAGTGCCCGACGGAGTAGTTCAGTTGGGCGCCGGCCCGCCAGACGAAGGAGATGCGCCCCGACACCGTTTGGGTCAGCAGGCGCCCGTAGTCGGGCGAAACGTCGGCCGCGTACGTGGGCCCGATGGCGATTTCACGCAGCCCCAGGTCGCGGGGGCGCGGCACGAAATCGATCCCCGCCTCGTGACGTCCGGTGCCCGGTCGCCGGTAGAATCCGAGGGGCGCTTCGAAGTTTCGCGTGCTGTACAGCCACGAGGTGCGCGGTCGTACGTAGAGGCCGCGGTACGTCACGCTGGCGTAGGCCGTGGTGCCCATGGTCGTGCGCGCGGGCGATGCGGGTGCGGCGAGGGCCGAGCCCGTCTCGTCGAAGGTGCCCGTCGATGCAGGGTGTCGCACCCAACTGCCGGCGACGAAGCCATATCCCTGTACGCGTCCGTCGCGGGAGATGAGCTGGGCGTCGATGCCACCCGACGCCGAGTCCGATGCATGGTCGCCGAACACATAGTTGCCGAGGGCCATCACGCCGACGTTCACGGTGTCGGTGGCCTGGACCCGAAGCCGCCCCACCGTCGTGCTGGTCGGGTCGGCGTCGGGAAGGCCCCGGACGGGGTCCTCCTTCGAGCCGAGGGTCTGGACGTGGAGCACGCCGAAGGAGACGGGGCCTTCTCGCCCGTAGCCCTTGAGGCCTCCGGCGATGGCGACCGGCTTGCGGTCGACGAGCCCGATCCGCCGCGAGAAGAAGAGTTGCGCCTGGCCGGGGACGCCGAAGTTGAAGGTGTCGAGCCCGTTGATGAAGAACGGGCGTCGCTCGGGGAAGAAGAGGGGGAAACGGTCGCTCGCCACCTGCACGTTGTCCACCTCGACCTGGGCGAAGTCGGTGAGCAACGTGCCTTCGACGTAGGAGGCGGTACCGAGCTGGACGCGCACGTTGCCCCCGGCCGCCACGTTGGGACGCTTGCGGGGGTCGGCCGAGAAGGTGGGGCGAAAGTCGGTGCGACCGAGCACGTAGGGGACGAATTCGATGGCGCGCCCGCTACGGATGCCTTCGATGCCCTCGAGTACACCGAAGTTGCTCGCCGACGCGGGGCTCGCGGGGGGCACGATGAGGCGCCAGTCGTAGGTGGCGTTGCGGTCGGCGTGGTCCCGGGAGATGTCGAACCCCATGTGGGTGCTCTGGGTACCCCGCACGCCCAACGTGGCGAACGGAATGCGAAACTCCGCCTGGTAGCCCGTCGCCGTCCGCCGGGTCTTGGCTTCCCAGACGCCGTCCCACTGGCCGAGAAAGACCCGGCCGTCCTCGAGGGCGAGCGAATCGATCTGGGCTCCGGCGGCGTTGATCCCAAATACGTAGGCGGTGCGCCGGTCGTGGAGCGGATCGATCTTCAGGACGATGTCGTCGTCGTCGTAGATCCCGAAGCTGTCCCGTCGCAGGGTCCGCACGCGAATCGATGCGGGGGGCATCTCGACGTACACGAACACGTAGAGCGCACGGTCGTCGTAGGCCACCTGGAATGCCGTGCGCACGGGGGGGTGGCCGCCGAGTTCGGGTTGTCGTTCGACGAAGCGGTCGTCGACCGGCGCACGCCGCCACACCTCGTCGTCGGGGCGCCCGTCGATGCGGACGCGGGTGCGGGCGCGTGTCGCCCGGTAGGTGCGTTCGTAGGCATGGAGCGCGTCGGCCGATGGGCCGGCAACCGCCGCGGGCGTTGCGCTCGAGATCGTCGCCACAGCCGCCGCGCAGAGGGCGGCCCGGGCAGGGGGGGCGGAGACGAACACGCGGAGGCGGAGGGTTGCACGACGTGGGGCGAAAAGCGCGCAGCCTCGAGGGAGTGTCGCCAGGGGCGGATACGGGCAATTTGGGGATGTGTTGTGAGATACCTCACTCTACTCGGCGCTGCGGAGTAGAAACCCACAAAAACGAAGTTCCCTGCGTAGGATCGTGCGCACTAGGCCTGGGGCCCGGGAGCCTCATCGTGTGGGGGGAAGAAAAAATCCCTGGCAGGGCCCCAGTGGCCTGGGTATAAAGGCCTCGTCGCGTGAGGCTTGGCTGGCCGGGCCCCCATCCCCCCTTCCGCATCCTACCGGCCAGCCAAGCCCCCGACCTTTATGCGCGCGGTAGGTTTCGTTGGAATTGGTAGATAAGCCGGCGAGGACCGGGGCACACGCACCGAACCAAACACGCGCCGGCCCGACGAGGCGAGGTCCCCCTGGTCATCCCCTCGCGCTGCGCACACGCGCACTCGTCGGACCGGATCCCGACCTTGGTTGTCCCCGCGGACCGGCATGCCGGCCGCTGTCGTGGGTTCGACACCGGTCGTCGTTTCAATTCCGGCCGCTGGGTCCATTTTTTTCGAGGGGCGCATCCTCGGGCGTCGGCCGCACGAAGCCGCGCGAATGCCGCGTCGTGGGCAGGTAGGACGAGGAAGGCGGCGCACTGGCGAAGGAGCGGCGGCAGGCGCAAGTTTGCAGCGCCGATGGACCCGACCACAGACCTGCGCAGCGCGCTGCTCTACGCCCTCAAACCGGCGAGCTGGAGCAAACTCGCCGTTCCGGGGCTGCTCGGCACCGCCGTCGGGGTCGCCTCCGCGGGGCGGATCGATCTATCGGCCGCCGCGTTCGGGTGGGCATACACGGCGTTGCTGCTCGTCGGCATCGTGTTGCTCAACGACTGGGCCGACGTGGACGTCGATGCGCTCAAGCGCAGGATGTTCCCCGAAGCCGGCTCCCCCAAGACCATCCCAGATGGGATCCTGTCGCGGCAGACGGTCTTTCGTCTCGGAGCTGGCGGCCTGTTGGGGGCTTTCGGGACGTGTGTCTGGCTCGCGGGATGGTACGGGCGAACCGAGATCCTGGCGGTCGGGGGGCTGGGCATCGGCCTGTTCGTGGCCTACAGCCTGCCGCCGGTACGGATCAACGCACACGGCGGCGGGGAGGTGCTCGAAGCCCTCGGCGTCGGGATCGTGCTGCCCACCTACCACGCCTTGCTGCAACACGAGGGGCTCGCCCTCGAGCACCTGCTGCCCTTCGTTCCGTACGCGATGTTGTCCATGGCCAGCGCCATCGCCAGCGGTCTTGCCGACGAGCGCAGCGATCGGCGCGGCGGCAAGGTCACGGTGGTCACCACCTGGGGCAATCGGCGGGCGCGTCGAGCCACCGAGGCGGCGTGGATCGCCGGCACGCTGGCCTACGGACTGTTGCCGCCCCTCGCTCCCGAACTCGTCACGCCGTGGGCGGCCTTCGCCGCGGGCGGCACGAGTCTGTTCTTCGGGCGCACGATGCTGGCGTGGAGCGACGCGGCCACGCCCGAGGCCTGGGGCCCCTTGCGACGATACAAGGGCGCACTGCATCGGGCGATCTGGGGCAGCGGCGCCGTCTTGGCCCTGGGCATCGCGTTGGGCGCCGTGTCGTGACCGCGGGGCCGCGGTCGTCGAGTCGGGCGAACCGGACGGCGTTTCGCGTTACCCTGCCGCCGCCGTGCTCTCCGCCGACCTCCGACGTCGACTCGAACGGCTCGAGGCCGAGCTTCCCGCTCGGCGTTCCGTGGTGCGGACCCGAGGTCGGGCGACGCCGGCCGCGGATCTGATCGATCGGCTCGCCGACGATGCGTCGACGGCACGCGCCCTCGCGGATGGGATCGAAGCCGTGCTGGTCGCGATCGCACGGAACTTCCCCGACAATCTCTATGCCGACCTCGACCGCCTGATCGGGACGATGGCCGAGCGCCTGCGCGAAGGTGGATCCGATGCGCTCGAGCCCTACGTCGCGGACGTGGTGGCCGTGCACGAGCGGTTCGGTTGCCATGGGCCCATCCGGTTCCGATACGTCCACGATTTCCTCTATGGGTTCGATTGGGCGCGGTGGGTCCGGCGGGACGTGCGGGGGCGAAGTGGCGTCGACCCCTACGCGCCCGGCTTCGTGCGGCGCATGCTGGCCCGGGGGGCCGAGCTCGAGGCGGAGATCGAGCGGAACGGGCCGATCTACCGAAGGCTCGCGGGATCCGACTACCGCAACCCCTTTCGATTCTCCCGCGAGCCCGAGGTGGAGGCGGCCGTGTTCGCACGGATGGCCGCCGACGGGAACCTGCCCGTCGAGGCCCACGTCGTCGGCGGGGCCGCGCGGGCGGATCGGGATTTCGAGGCGCTGCGAAGGGCCTACGTCGACCGCCTCGTGGAACGTCACTGACCCGCGCCCGCGCCTCCGAGGAGGTCGCGCACGGCATCGGTGTCGCCGCGACGGGCGAGGAGGCTGGCGTAGAACCGCACCAGCTCGACATCGTCGGGAGCGCGCTCGATCATGAGGGGAAGCACGCGGTCGGCCGTCGCCGGATCGCGTAGGGACGCCTGGAGGAGCATCCCCCTGGCCGGACGGAACTCGGGCGCGATCTCGTAGGCCGAAAGGTACGCATCGACGGCAGCGCGTGGGACATCCGCATCGGGCTCGGCGGTCCGCACGAGTTCGCCACGCAGGTAGAGCCGCAGGGCCCGGGCGAATCGGTCGGCCTCGGCGGCCCACGCCTCGGCATCGTCGCCGTGGATCTCCGCGGGTTTCGGCGGCTCGGACAAGGCGAGGAGGCGGGCCACGTTCTCCGGCCCGCGCGGGATCGTGCGCGGGCGCCTCGGCGCGAGCAGCGTGATGCGCTGGTTGCGGTCGGTGTTGGCCGGGGCCCCCTCGGCGAGGGTGCGCAAGGCGTCGGGGCCGAGTAGGCGCGCGGCCAGGACGTCTCGAACGTCCGCCATGAGGAGCTCGCGGTATACGGGGTGGGAGGCGAGCCGGGCAGCGATGCGTTCGGGGGCGAGATCGATCCCGCCCGCCGCAAGCGCGAGGGCGGGGGTCTCGACGTTGTAGATCCCGAGGAAACCGTGAGCCTCCCCGAACACGTCGAGGAAGGTGCGTGTGACGATGCGCAGATCCTCGAAGGCGAACTGGTGGAGTGGCAGCCACTGCACGAATACGCCGCCTTCGGCCAGCCGGTCCCGGACGTGCTCGAAGTGTTCGCGGGCATACAACGAACCCGCGCCGTCCCGTTCGGGATGGAAGAGGTCGGCCACGATCACGTCGAAGCGCCGCCGCTCCCCGGCGACGAACCTGCGGGCATCGGCGGCCACGAGCCGAACGTCCGGGTCCTCGGCAAGACCTCCGTTCGTGGCCGCGAAGTAGGGCAACATCTCGAGGACGGCCGGCACCAACTCCACGCCGGTGGCCGAAACGCCTTCGTAGGTCGTGACCGCGCCCATGGTGGCCCCCGTGCCCACACCGAGGTAGAGGACTTCGGCGGGCGCGGGGTGCAAGAGGAGCGGCAGGTGCCCCATGCGCCGCTCCCCGAAGGCCAGGGCTCCGCCCATGCGATATCGCTTGCCCACCTGAAGACGCCGCAGGGGCGGGTCGCGGGGGGCGTCCTGGCCCGCGAACTCGCTGACGAGCACGAGGCCCATGGCGGTCTCGCGGCGTTCGAGTTCCTTCCAATCCGGGTCGGGCGCGACCAGGACCAACGACCTGGGCCCGACCACCGTGGCGGCGAACAAAAGGGCGATCCCGCCGATCTTTGCGCCGATGCCGAACCGGCGAAAGTACGTGAAGAAAAGAAAGACGGCGCCGTAGCCATAGGCCACCGCATAGAGGGCATCGGCGTATCCGAAGCGGTCGATGGCCCACAGGCCGAAGACGAAGGGCGCGACGGCGCTTCCGAGGGTGTTCGCGGCGTAGATCCGTCCGACGCCGCGATGGGGCACGAGCCCCACCAGGTGCGCGAAGGAAAGCCCCATCAGGAACGTCGGGAGGGCGAAGACGATGGCGGCGCAGGCGGCTTCCACCGCGGAGCGCTGCCAGGTGTTCGCATCCGTCCGAGCCCACACCTCGAAGACGCTTGGCACGAAGGTGGCCGCATGGGCGGCGAGCGGGACGGCGAGGCCGAGGAGTACGAGCAGGGCCGCGAGCACGGTGGCGGGACGGCCGTTTCTGGCGCGCGCCGCCAGGGGAGCGTAGGCCCTCGATCCGGCCCAGGTACCCGCCAGGTAGACGGCCAGGACGGCTGCGAACGTATAGATCGTGCCGTCGAAGACCTGTCCGAGCACGTCCACGAGTACGACCTCGAGCCCGACGCCGAGTGCGCCCGTCCCGAACGCCACGACGTACAGCACCCAGGTCTCGTCCGCGACGTGGGGATCCGGATCCGCCGCCGTGTTCAGATCGAACGGGACGTCGTCCGAGGGGGTCGCAGGGACGTTCGTCCGGCGCGCGACGTTACGGGCGATCCCGGCGGCTGCGAGGCCGAGGGCGGCGCACGCCAGGCCACCGCCCCACATCCCGAGTGCGGGTAGCAAGAGGTGGATCGTCGCCAGGACCCCGACGACCGCGCCGAGGGTGTTGGCGGCGTAGAGGAACGCGACGCCCCTGCCGTCGTCGTCGCGCACGAGTCGTCGCCGCGCCTCGACGAGGGCCGGAAAGGTGGCGCCCATGGCGAAGGTGGCGGGCACGAGCACGGCACCGGCCACCGCCGTGTGGACGAAGACCGCGACGGGATTCGCCCGGTCCGCTGCGTCGGGGCCGAGCCACACCGGAAGAAGATCCGCAAGGGGCGGAAGTACCAGCGGGGCCAGTACGGCGAAGAGCGCGACGACGATCTCGAGGCGGGCGAAGGCACCGAGGGGATCGGGCGAGCGCCGCATCCGCCCGTGCAGCACCGCTGCACCGAGGGCCATGCCGCCGAAGAACCCGCCGAGGACGCCGAGGACGCCGAGCATCTCGTGGCCGAGGGCGGCCGACAGGAGACGGGTCCATACGATTTCGTTGCCGAGGGCGGCCGCGCCCGAGAGCACGAAGGCGGCGGCGAGTGCTCGGTCGGTGGGGGGCCGGGACATGGACCGGCGCAGCATACCGTAGGGCCTGCTCGAACTGCGGCCCGCCGTCTTCGTGCGGCGCCAGCGTTGCGCGCGACGACGACGGCGTGAGGGGACGCAAGGCGGGCCGGTGCACGGGGGCGAGACGGTGGCCTACCATCTACCGAGCATCGATTCCGCGGACCCAGGCGAAAGGCGACAACGTGAAGATCAACGTCATCGGCGGCGGCCCCGCCGGGCTCTACTTCTCGATCCTCATGAAGAAGGTGCGCCCGGGCGCGCAGATCACGGTGTACGAGCGCAACCGGCCCGACGACACCTTCGGATGGGGGGTCGTCTTCTCGGACGAGACCCTCGGCCACTTCCGAGAGGCCGATGCCCCCACCTACGAGGCGATCACCAGCGACTTCGTGCACTGGGACGCCATCGACATCCACTTTCGCGGACGGACGATGCGGTCGGGCGGACACGGCTTCTGTGGCATCGCCCGAAGACGACTGCTCGAGATCCTGCAGCAGCGCGCTGCCGAGCTCGACGTGGACCTGCGCTTCCAGACGGAGATCGAGCCCGCAGACATCGAACGGCTCCACGCCGAGGCCGACCTGCTCGTCGGCGCCGACGGCGTCCACAGCAAGGTGCGCACGCACTTCGCCGATGCGTTTCGGCCGAAAATTACCGAAGGCAAGGCGCGCTACATCTGGCTGGGCACGACCTGTCGATTCGACGCGTTCAAGTTCTTCATCCACACCGGTGAACCCGGTGTCTTCCAGGTCCACGCCTATCCCTTCGACGCGAACACGTCCACGTTCATCGTGGAGACGAGCGACGAGGCCTTCGCGGCTGCGGGATTCGACGAGATGCCCGTGGAGGAGAGCATTCGCCGCCTCGAGGAGATGTTCGCCGAGCACCTCGACGGACATCCCTTGTTGTCCAACCGTTCCATGTGGACGCGGTTTCGGTTGGTCGAGAACGAAACGTGGTACCGATCCAAGGCGGTGCTCATCGGGGATGCGGCCCACACGGCCCACTTCTCCATCGGTTCGGGGACCAAGCTGGCCATGGAGGACGCGATCTCCCTGGTGGGCGTGTTGTCGCGGTTCGACGACGTGCAGGAGGCCCTCGCCGCCTACGAGGACGAGCGCTGGGTGGATGCCGCCAAACTGCAGAAGACGGCCAAGACGAGCCAGCGGTGGTTCGAGAATCTGCCGCGCTACGTGGACGATCCGCCCCTGTGCTTCGCGATGAACCTCTTGTGCCGGAGCAAGCGGGTCACCCACGGCAACCTCAAGGTGCGGGACCCCGAATTCGTCGCCAAGGTGGACCGGGACTTCGCGGATCGAAACGGCCTGGCCGACGTGGACCCCCCTCCGCCTCCGATGTTCGTCCCCTTCGACCTCGGCCCGGTCCGGCTCGAAAACCGTGTCGTCGTCTCGCCCATGTGCATGTACTCGGCGACCGACGGGACCGTCGGTGACTTCCACCTGGTCCATCTCGGCAGCCGCGCCGTCGGCGGCGCCGGACTCGTGATGTGCGAGATGACGGCCGTGTCCCGGGAAGCCCGCATCACGCCCGGATGTGCGGGGCTCTATCGTGACGAACACGTCGCCGCGTGGCGTCGGGTGATCGACTTCGTGCGGGCCGAAAGCCGCGCCAAGATCGGCATCCAACTCGGACACGCGGGGCGCAAGGGCGCGACGAAGCGGCCCTGGGAGGGCGAGCCCGACGAGCCGCTCCCCGAGGCCGAGGCCTGGCCCATCGTGGCCCCCTCGCCGCTACCGTACCGGCCCTACAGTCGCACGCCCCGGGCCATGACCCGCGAGGACATGGACCGCGTCGTGGCCGACCACGTGGCCGCCGCCCGTCGCGCCCTCGAGGCGGGATTCGACGTGCTCGAGATCCACATGGCCCACGGCTACCTGCTCGCGAGCTTCCTATCGTTCATCACGAATCGGCGCGACGACGCCTATGGCGGCGATCTTACGGGCAGGCTGCGCTTTCCCCTCGAGGTGCTCGATGCGGTGCGGGCCATCTGGCCAAAGGACCGTGCCCTCGGGGCGCGGATCTCTGCGGTGGATTGGATCGACGGCGGCAACACCGAGGACGACGCGGTGGAGATCGCTCGCGCGCTCGCCGACCACGGAATCGACTTCATCGACGTGTCCTCGGGACAGACGGACCCGGCGCAGCAGCCCGAGTACGGGCGCATGTACCAGACGCCGTTCGCCGATCGGATCAAGCACGAACTCGGGATCCCCACCGTGACGGTCGGCGCGATCCTCGGGTGGGACCACGTCAACACCATCGTGGCCTCGGGGCGGGCCGACGTGTGCGCCATGGCGCGTCCGCACCTCTTCGACCCGTACCTTACGCTCCACGCGGCGGCCGAACAGGAGTACTTCGACGTGCCGTGGCCGCCGCAGTACCTCGCGGCCAAGCCCCGTCCGCCGGAACCGCCACGACGCCGCTGACGCAGGTGCGCTCGTGCGCCGGACGGGGGGACGCGCCGCGGCGGTCGTGGAGCGCCTCTTGTATGATGCGCGGGCCGTGGCTCCGACCGATCCCTTCTATCCACCCGGCACGCCCCTGGCCGCATGGGCCGAGCGGGTGCGAGCCTCCCTCGGCGAAGGCTTCTTCGAGACGGACGAAGACGGGCTCGTGCGCGCGCCCATCTACGGTCCCGAGTCCGCGCGCGCCGTGCCCGACCCCGGTTGCGCGCCGTTCCTGCGCGGCTTCGGCTCCGATGCGGGGGGGCGGACGGCGTTCGGCTACCGCACGCCCACGGCGGCCCGGCTCGTGGCCGACCTGGCCGAAGACACTCCCTTGGGGCTCGACGTGGCGTGGGTCGTGGTGGACCACGAGATCGCGGCGGGCCGCATGCGCGAGGCCGTGCCGGCGCCCTTGGAGGCGGGCTTCGTACCCACGCAGGTCCAGGTGGCCGAGTTGGCCGCGGCCGACGTCGATGCGCAGGTCGTGCTCGATGCCGGCGCCGCGGCTGCGGCCGTCGCGCGGAAGCTTCCGCCGGACGCCGCGCTGACGGTTCGGGCGGATCCCGTCGTGGCCTGTCTGCGTGCCGGGATCGTTCCCGCGGATCCCGCACGGATCTTCCGGGTGACCGAGTCCATGCGCGCCGGGAACGCCCCGCGGCGGGTCGTGTACCTGGTGGACGGTGCCTCGTTCGCCGACGCGGGTGCCACGCCGGTGACCGAACTCGCATGCACCGTCGCTGCAGTGGTGGAGACGGTCGGGACGCTTCGTCGCGTCGGTGCCGATCTGCCCGTGCCCATCGTGGTCCGCGTCGCCACGGGTACCTTCGTTCTGGACGAAGTGGCGAAGATCCGGGCGCTTCGCCCCATGCTCGCCGAGGCCCTCGCGCCGGCTGGGTACGGGCCGCACGACGTGCGCATCGAAGCACGCATGTCGGCGGCTGCGCTCGTGGCCACGGACATCTGGTCCAACCTGCTGCGCGGAACCCTCGCGGCGCTCGCGGGCCTGTGCGCCGGCGCCGACGCGGTCGGGGTGGAGGCCCTCGACGCCGCGTGTGGCCTGCCCGGCCGGCTCGGCCGTCGCCTCGCCCGCAACACCGTGACCTTGCTCCGCGAGGAGGCGGGGCTCGGGCGGATCCGCGATCCCCTCGCGGGAGGTTTCCATCTCGAGCGGCGCACCGGAGAACTCCTCGAAGCGGCATGGAACCAGCTGGTGGAGATCGCCGAAGCTGGCGGGCTGCTCGCGTACGCGCGGGCGGGAACGTTGGCCGAAAAGCTCGCCACGGCCGTGTCGAGGCGCACCGAACGCGTGCGACGCGGCGACCGGCCCATCGTCGGGGTGACGCTGCACCCGGACCCGTCCCTGTCGCCGCCGGCCGACGCCCGTCCCCTCGGGGACGACGATGCCCGGGCGCTGCGGGATCCGGCCGTGGACGAACTGGTGGCGGAGGTGGGCCGGGATCTCGGTCCCACCGAAACGGTGCCGCCCATGGTGCTGCGCCGGATCTCGGCGCCGTTCGAGGGTACCGATGCCGGAAAGGAGGATCGTCCATGACCGAGGCACGGTCCGACTTGGATCTGCTGGCGCACATCGCGGGACGGGCGGGCGCCGACGTGGTCCGGGCGGCGTTCGTCGGGCGTCGCGCCAAGGGGGACGGGCCGAGGAAGGGCGAACGGACCCCCGAGGGGATCTTCGTGCCCGAGGTGCCGCGGGAGGACGACCGCGAGGGCGTGCCGGGGCTCGACAGCGTGCCTGGTGAGCCGCCCTTCGTGCGCGGCCCCTACCCGACCATGTACCTCGGCCGGCCATGGACCGTGCGTCAGTACGCCGGCTTCTCCACCGCCGAGGAGAGCAATGCCTTCTATCGGCGCAACCTCGCGGCGGGGCAGCGGGGACTCTCCATCGCCTTCGATCTCGCCACCCACCGCGGCTACGACTCCGACCACCCGCGGGTGCGCGGAGACGTGGGCATGGCCGGGGTCGCCGTGGACTCGATCCTCGACATGCGGATCCTCTTCGACGGGATCCCCCTCGACCGCATGAGCGTGTCGATGACCATGAACGGCGCCGTGCTACCCATCATGGCCCTGTACATCGTCGCGGCCGAGGAACAGGGCGTTCCCCAGGAGAAGCTCTCGGGGACGATCCAAAACGACATCCTCAAGGAGTTCATGGTCCGGAACACCTACATCTATCCGCCCGGACCGTCCATGCGGATCGTCGGCGACATCTTCGCCTACACCGCCGCCCACATGCCCAAGTTCAACGCGATCAGCGTCTCGGGCTATCACATGCAGGAGGCGGGGGCGTCAGCGGACCTCGAGTTGGCCTACACCATCGCCGACGGCCTCGAGTACGTCCGCTGTGGCATCGGCGCGGGGCTTGCGGTCGATGCGTTCGCCCCGAGGATCTCCTTCTTCTTCGGGATCGGGATGCATCCTTTGATGGAGGTCGCCAAGTTGCGGGCCGCCCGGCGCCTGTGGGCCGAGGAGATGGAGAAGATCGGGGCCGAGCACCCCAAGTCCCGCACCCTGCGGACCCACTGCCAGACCTCGGGGTGGAGCCTGGCCGCCCAGGACCCCTACAACAACGTGATGCGCACGTGCCTCGAGGCCCTTGCGGCCGTGTGGGGGCACACCCAATCCCTCCACACCAACGCCTTCGACGAGGCCCTCGCCCTGCCCACGGATTTCTCCGCTCGAATCGCCCGTAACACCCAGCTGCTCTTGCAGCACGAAGCGGGGGTGATCCGGCCCATCGATCCCCTCGGCGGAACGTACGTCGTGGAGTATCTGACGGATCGACTGGTCCGGCGGGCGCGGGAGCACCTTGCGGAGATCGACGCCCTCGGCGGCATGACCCGTGCCATCGAGGCCGGCGTACCCAAGCGCCGTATCGAGGAGGCGGCGGCGCGCACCCAGGCACGGATCGATGCGGGCGAGTTGCCCATCGTCGGCGTGAACCGCTATCGCATCGACGACGAGCCCGAGGTCCCGGTCCTGGAGATCGACAACGAGGCGGTGCGTCGCAAACAGATCGAGCGTCTCGAACACTTGCGCGCCACGCGGGACGCCGCGGCCGTGGAGGCCGCCCTCGGTGCGCTCGAGCAGGCTGCCCGGGACGGCTCGAAGAACCTGCTCGAGGCTTGCGTCGAGGCGGCCCGGGTCGGGGCCACGGTGGGCGAGATGTCCCTCGCCCTCGAGCGGGTGTTCGGCCGCTACGAAGCCACGCCTTCCCTCGTCGAGGGCGTGTATGCTGGGCAGATGAAGGGGCGCGGGGATCTCGATCGGATCCGCGAGCGCACCCGGGCCTTCGAGGCGCGGGCGGGCCGCAGGCCCCGCATCCTCGTGGCCAAGATGGGGCAGGACGGGCACGATCGCGGTGCCAAGGTCATCGCCACGGCCTTCGCGGACATGGGGTTCGACGTGGACGTAGGACCGCTCTTCCAGACGCCCGAGGAGACGGCGCGGCAGGCGGTCGAAAACGACGTGCACGTGGTCGGCGTCAGTTCCCTGGCGGCAGGCCACCTCACGTTGGTGCCTGCGCTGCGCGCGGCCCTCGAGGATCTCGGTCGACCCGACATCCTGGTGGTGGTCGGGGGCGTGATCCCCCCGGACCACGTACCGCGTCTGAAGGACGCGGGCGCCGCCGCCGTGTTTCGGCCCGGTACGAAGCTCGCGGACGCCGCCGCCGAGGTCCTCGACCTGCTCGAAGGAGACCTGCCCCCGTGACCTTCGACGCGGGTACGTGGCTTTCGGCCATGCGCCGCGGGGATCGGGCGACCATCGGACGTGCGCTCTCCTTGGTGGAGAGCACCCGCCCCGAGGATCGCGCGCGGGCGCGGGCGCTGCTCGACGCCGCGGGTCCCGAGCGCACCGACGTGCACCGGATCGGCGTCACGGGGCCGCCCGGGGTGGGCAAGAGCACCCTCATCGACGTACTCGGGATGCGCCTTCTGGACCGGGGACACAAGGTGGCCGTCCTCGCCGTCGATCCGTCGTCGGAGCGAAGCGGCGGCAGCATCCTCGGTGACAAGACGCGGATGACCCGGCTCGGCAAGGATCCGCGGGCGTTCGTGCGGCCGTCCCCGAGCCGTGGGGCGCTCGGTGGCGTGGCACGCCGCACGCGGGACGCCATGCGGCTGCTCGAAGGTATCGGCTATGATCGGATCTTCGTCGAGACCGTGGGGGTGGGCCAGAGCGAGACCCTCGTGGCCCAGCTCACGGACACGGTGCTCGGGCTCCTTTCGCCCGGCGTGGGGGACGGACTGCAGGGGGTCAAGCGCGGGCTGCTCGAATGGGTGGACGTGGTGGCCGTGACCCATGCCGACGGGGCCATGCGCGGTGCGGCACAGCGTACGCGGCGCGAGTTTCGTGCGGCCCTCGGGCTGTTCGGGGCGCGAGACGACGGATGGATCCCACCGGTGTGCGCCGTGTCCGCCGTCGAAGGGGACGGTGTCGACGAGCTGTGCGATCGCATCGAGGCCCACTTCGAACATCTGGTGGGAGAAGGTCGCTTGGAAGCGCGACGGGCCGAACAACGGGTGCGGTGGATGTGGCATCTCATCGAAAGCGGTCTCCTTGCGGGGTTGCGCGGCCGGCCCGGACTCGCCGCGAGGGTCGCGGCGTGGGAGCGTGCCGTGGGGCAGGGCGAGGAGGCCCCGGAGACCGTGGCGGAGTCCGTGGTCGAAGCCTGCCTCGAGGGGCTCGAACGCAGCGTGGGATCGGACACGTGAGTCTTCACCTTCTTGCGATCGCCGCCCTCTTCGTCGGCCCGGCCGTGGGCGGCGTCGTGCTGCGGTCGCGCCGGTTGGTATGGGGCTTGGCCGCCTTCGTGACGGTCGTCGTTTTCGGTCTGGTGGTCGGCCACATCGTGCCGGACGTGGTGGCCGCGGGTGGTCCGTGGACGGTGGCGGCGTTGCTCGGGGGCATCGCGCTGGCGTCGTTGCACCACCGCGTGCATCCGGCCCACGGCAACCGCCGCGACGCAGAAGACGGCCAGCTGCACGAGCCCCACGACGATCATGAATCGGGCGCCGCCGTCGTCGTGGCCCTCGCGGCGCTGCTCCTCCACATGCTCCTCGAGGGCGTGGCCATGGCGGTGGAGCCTCGGGGAACCGACACCGCGGTGCTGGTGGCTGCGGTGGCGATCCACCGCATTCCCATCGGGCTTGCGATCTGGTGGGTGACGTGCCGGCGCGCGGGGAGGACGGGCGCTCTCGCACTCCTCGGCCTCGGCGGGGTGGTGACCCATGTGGGCTACGTGGCGGCCGCAGCCCTGTCGAGCCCGGACTCCATGGCCCTCTTCGCGTGGTTGCAGGCCGTGACGGCCGGATCCCTCCTGCACGTCGCAGGTGCCCACCTTCCGGTCGAAGCGCAGTGCGGGGCGCGAAATCGTGCCGGCGCCGTAGGGGTGGCCCTGGGGGCGGCGTGGGTGCTCGCGGCCGCGCTCGTCACGCACGAGCGTCCGGCGGGGCTCGCCCTCCATGGTGCGGCGGTGGTGGCTGGCGCCGTGGCGTTCGTCGCAGCCCATCGGCACGGCACGTCGGCCCACGGCGTGGCACGATGAGGCAGGTGTCCGAACCTCCGCCACCGCCCCCGCCGCGCAAGCCCACCGGGGACACCGGGGTGCCCGTCCCGGTCCCCCCGACGGTGCCGCCCGAGCGTGGCATGGGCGCGGTCTCGGACCACACCGGCCGCGTGCTCGACGGCAAGTACCGCCTCGATGCGTTGGTGGGCAGCGGTGGCATGGCCCACGTCTACCGTGCGACGCACCTCGGGCTGCGCCGCACGGTGGCGATCAAGCTGCTGCATCCCCGCTTGTCGGACGACCCGGGGGCGGCGGCTCGTTTCGAGCGCGAGGCACGATCGGCCTCGCGCCTCAAGCACCCCAACTGCGTGCAGGTCACCGACTTCGGGCGCACGGAGGACGGCACGCTCTACATGGCGATGGAGTTCCTCGAGGGCCACGATCTCGGCCAGGAACTCGGTCGTCCGTGGCCCGTGGATGCCGCCGTAGAGGCCATGGTCCAGATCCTGCGGGGACTCGCCCACGCCCACGGCCAGGGGCTCGTGCACCGCGACTTGAAGCCCCAGAACGTCTTCGTCACGACGGACCACGAGGGCCGCCGGTCGTACAAGCTGGTGGACTTCGGGCTGGCCAAGATCTTCTCCGGGGCGGTCACGGACCCCGCGCTCACCCAGATGGGGCTCGTGTTCGGAACGCCGCTCTACATGAGCCCCGAGCAGGCCCTCGGCAAGGACGACGTCGATGCGCGCGCCGACATCTACGCCGCCGGCGTCATCTTCTACGAACTGCTCGTAGGCGAGCCTCCGTTTCGCGCCGAGGAGCCGGTGGCACTGCTGCACCAGCACGTAAGTCAACCGGTGCCGCCCCTGCCGGCCACCGTGCCCGAACGGGTCCGCATGGTCGTGACCGGCATGCTCGCCAAGCGTCGAGAGGAACGCTTCGCCTCGGCCCAGGCGGTGCTCGACGCCCTCCGTCCGCGGCCCGACGCGCCGGACCATCGACCGACGGCCGAGTCGTCGGCCGCCATCGCGGCCGCCATCGTCAAGGCGGTGGCGACGCCGCAGTTGACGGACGTAGGCGGCGACGATCTCGCGCCCCTGCCGCCGCCCGATCCCCTGGACGCCCCGGCACCGGTTCCGGCCCTCGGGGTTCCGGCTCCGAGTTCCACGGCATCGGGCCGGATCCCCACCCGACCACCCGACGCCCCCGTCGAACTCGCCTACCGCCCACCCGTCGAGCGGGCGACCCGTCCCCCCCGAAGCCGCCCGGTGATGTTGCCGTTCCTGCTGGCCCTTCTCGCCGCCACGTTGTGGTCGGCCCGAGGGCTTTTCGGGGTGGGGCTGTGGGACGTGCTGCCGCCGGGCAAGGCGCCGGCGTGGCTGCGGCCGGTGCACGTCTCGGCGCTGCTTTGGGCCCTGGTCGGCATCGCCGCGGTGCACGCCTACCGGTCCGCAAGGCGCGCGTAGCACGGATCGTCGGCGTTGCATCGGGACCGGGGGATCGCCGCCGGGTGTGCACGACGCAGGACCCCCACGGAATCGTTCGCTACCCTGGGCGGCGCCATGCAGTGCCCGTCGCGGAAGATCCTCCCTCGTGCCGTCGGTCTCGCGGCGGCGGTCTGGCTCGGGGCCTGTGCACCCGCCGCGTCCGAGTCGCAGGTCCGGGCTCCGGCGTCCGGGCCCACCGAGGTATCGGCGTCGCCCTCGGGCACCGACCGCATCGGCGCGGACCTTTCGTACCTGGCCGGCGATGCCCTCGAAGGTCGGGCTCCCGGTACGAAAGGGGACGAGGCGGCGCGCCGCTACATCGCCGAGGCGATGCGTGGGATCGGTCTCCTACCGGCGTTCGCGTCGGGCTATGAGCAGACCTTCGAAGTGACTGAGGGGGTGGCGCCTCGCCCGGGCGCGCACGTGTGGCTTACGGTGAACGGCGATGCGCTGCCGGTCGGCCCGCTCGCGGTGTCGTCGGCGGGGGCGGTGGAGGATGCGGCTCCCGTGGTGTTCGTCGGGCCCGGCGTGGCACCCAAGGGACGAGGATCCGGTGACTACGCCGGTGTGGGACGTGCGGTCGAAGGGGCCGTCGCGGTTGCGGTGGCCCGCGATCCGGAGGACCCCCACGTCGATCCCGCGGCGCTTCGGATCGGTGCGCGGACCCTCGCCGCCAAGGAGCACGGGGCCGTCGCGTTCGTCTGGTGGGACCCCGAGGCCGACGCGGACGCGGTCGCGGCCCTCGCTCTCGGACGGGCCGACGATCTCGGGATCCCGGCGGTGGTCTGCGGGGCGGCGTGCAACGAGGCGCTCGAGCGCGCCTTTCGGATGAAGGCGCCCGGTGCGTGGCCGAAGCCGGGCACGCGGTCGCGGTCGTGGGCCACGCTATCGGTGCCCATCGAACGGGTTCGGGTCGAGACGGCCAACGTGGCCGGCATCCTGCCCGCCGGTGCGGAGGACGACGGGGACCGGGGCATCGTGGTCGTCGGGGCGCACCACGATCATCTCGGCCGTGGCCGGCCGGGGAGCCTTGCGCCCGAGGCGCGAGAGATCCACAACGGTGCCGACGACAACGCGAGCGGGGTGGCAGCGATCCTCGAGCTGGCCCGGCGGCTCGCCGCGCGACCGGCTCGCGAGCGGCGCTTCGACGTGATCGTGGTGGCGTTCGGCGCCGAGGAGATGGGCCTGATCGGTTCCAAGCGCTTCGTCGAGTCCCTCGACGATGCGACGCGCAAGCGGATCGTCGCCATGCTCAACTTCGACATGGTGGGGCGCTATCGGCCGGACACCGGCCTCGTCGTGTCGGGCGTGGGGACGGCGGACCGTTGGAACGAGATCCTCGACGCCGTCTCCACCTCCTTGGTGCTGCGGCGCAAGCAAGACGGCTACGGGCCTTCCGATCACAGCAGCTTCTACGAGGCCCAGATCCCCGTGCTCCACTTCTTCACGGGCAACCACCCCGACTACCACCGGCCCACCGACGACGTGGACCGGGTCGACGTCGAGGGGATCGAGGCGATCGTGGCGCTCGCCGAAGGTGTGGTGGCCGGGCTCGAGGAGGGGCCGCGCCTGGCCTATCGCCGCATGGAACGCCCGAAGCGGGCCGTCCGGGGCTTTCGCGTGTCCTTGGGCACGATCCCCGACTACGCCGCCGAGGTGAAGGGCGTGCGCCTTTCGGGGGTGCGCCCGGGCGGCGCGGCCGATCGGGCGGGGCTTCGGGCGGGCGACGTCGTGGTGGAACTTGCCGGACGTCCCGTGGAGAACATCGAGGCCTACATGGCGGCCTTCGCCCTGCTCGAGCCCGGCAAGCCGGCGCGGGTCGTCGTGCTTCGGGACGGTGCGCGCACGGTGCTCGAGATCGTCCCCGACGCGCCCCGTCGCAAGGCCCGGTGAGGGCGAGCCGCGCGAAGCGGCAGCCACGGGGGGCTGCAGCCCATCAGATCACCGTGCGCGTGTCGTCGGTGTGCTCGTCCGCGGCGCCGGTGGCGATCCAGACGCCGACGCGGCGATGGGGGCCATCCATGGCCCGCAGCCGTTCGATCTGCCGCGCGGAGAGTCGTGAACGGCTCGCCACGAGGGCGAGTTGGCCCGAGAGCACCGGTCGCGACACGACCATGCCTTCTTCGAGTTCGTCGAGGCGAACGCGCCGCTCGTCGCGGCCGAGGAGTCCCGGGAGGATCTCGAACAAGACCGATTCGAGCAGATTCGGTTCGAATCGGCTGCCCGCATGGTGTGCGAGTTCGTCCGTGGCTCGGGCGATCTGGACGTCCTCGTCCTCCACCGACGCAGTGCGCAGCGACGTCTCGAACGCCGACACGATCTGCAGCAGGCGTGCCGTCCGCGGCGGACGCAGCAGTTCGTCCTCCTCCTCGTGGGCTTCGTGGTGGCGGGCGACGATCTCCGCGATGGTCTCGAACGCCGGGAGCTTGCCAAGGAGGCGGCCAGCCGTGGCCGAGTGCTCGCAGAACCCGCGAGGGACCGGGACGTCCTCGTCCGGGTGGGCCGGCAGCAGGACATGGTGCACCAGGGCGGCGAGGCGAAGATCTTCGATCTCGGTCGTCGACCAGCCAAGGGCCGACGCGCAGGCGACACACCACTGGGCGACGCGTTCGCTGCGGCTCGCCATCTCCGGGGCGGCGGCGCGCAAGGTGGCGACGAGGGTGGCGGTGATCGCCTCGGCATCGGCGGGTAGGGCGGTGATCTGTTCGATGCTCGCCTGCTGCATGACCTCGACCTGGGAGGACAGGTCGTCGATGAGGCGGCGGGCCCGCGAAAGATCGAGGCGCAGCCTACGGCGGTCCCGATCGAGCCGGGACACGCGGACGCTGTCGAGGGCCAGGCGGCGGTTCCGCCGCGTGTCGCACCGATACCCTTCGGCTGCTTCGAAGACGTCCTCCCACAACTCGTCGGGGTCCCAGGGGCGGACCAGAATCTTGACGGCGCCGCAGCGGTTGACGGCACAGGCGGCCACGCGGATGTCATGGGCCTCGCTCACGAGCAGTACGAGCGCGGTTTCCGGGTCCACCTCGCGGGCGTCGTAGAGGAAATCGATGCCCGAAGCGTCGTTGCCCAGGTCCTCGTCGGCGATCACGACGGCGAACTCCCGCGCGGCCAGATCGGCGAGGGCGGCGTCCGGCTCGTCGTGGACGTGCACGTCGTAGCCGGCCTGCTCGAGTTGCGAACCCATGAGGTCCCGGTCCGCCGGGTTGGGCGAAAGGAGAAGCACGCGGGGGGCCCGGGCCATGCCGATCCCCCCATCGGCCGATGCGGGCGGGCGCCCAAGCACGGGCTGGGGACCGTTGTGGCTCCGTTGCCCTTACGTGGCCCCCTGCGGGGCCGGCGCGGCCCGGATCAGTCCACGGGCATGGTGCCCACCGGGTCTGCGACTCGAAAGTCGCAGGCCGTCTTCGCGCGCACCTCGTCGAGGGTGACGCCCGGGGCGAGTTCCACGAGGGTCAGGCCCTCCTCGACGCGGAAGTAGGCCAGGTCCGTGAAGATCTCGTGGACGACCTCCTTGCCCGTCAGGGGCAGGGTGCACTCGGGCAGGATCTTGGGGGCGCCCGACTTGCTGACGTGCTCCATCATGACGATGACCCGGCGCGAGCCAGCGACCAGATCCATGGCGCCGCCCATGCCCTTGACCTTCTTGCCCGGGATCATCCAGTTGGCCAGGTCGCCGCGCTCGCTGACCTCCATGGCTCCGAGGACGCAAAGGTCGAGGTGACCGCCCCGGATCATGGCGAAGGACTCGTGGCTGCCGAAGAACGAGGCACCGGGCCGGAACGTGACGGTCTGCTTGCCGGCGTTGATGAGATCCGGGTCCACCTCGTCCTCCCGCGGGAAGGGGCCCATGCCGAGCAACCCGTTCTCGCTGTGGAGGATGACGTCCATGCCCTCGGGGATGTGGTTCGCCACGAGCGTGGGCATCCCGATGCCGAGGTTGACGTAGAAGCCGTCGCGCAGTTCCTGGGCGATGCGGCGGGCAATCTGATCGCGGGAAAGGGGCACGTCAGTCCTCCCGGACGGTTCGGAATTCGATGGGCTTTTCGTAGGACGCCCCCTGGAGGATCCGGTGCACGTAGATCCCCGGGGTGTGGATGAAGTTGGGGTCGAGCTCGCCGGCGGGCACGAGTTCCTCGACTTCGGCGATGACCACCTTGGCTGCGGTCGCCATGGCCTGATTGAAGTTATTGGCGGTGTAGCGGTAGACGAGGTTGCCGTGGGTGTCTCCGCGCCAGGCCTTGACGATGGCGAAGTCGGCCGTCAGGGCCCGCTCGAGCACGTACATACGACCGTCGAACTCCCGGACCTCCTTGCCCTCGGCCACGACCGTGCCGTAGCCGGTGGGCGTGTAGAAGGCGGGGATCCCGGCGCCGCCGGCCCGGATCCGCTCGGCCAGGGTGCCCTGGGGGACGAGGTCCACCTCGAGTTCGCCGGACAGGAAGAGTTTTTCGAAGGTCTTGTTCTCGCCGACGTAGGACGAGGTCATCTTGCGGACCTGGCCGGCGGCGAGCAGGATGCCGAGCCCCTTGTCGTCGATGCCGCAGTTGTTGGAGATGATGTGGAGATCCTTGACGCCCTTTTCGTGCAGGGCGTAGATCAGGTTTTCCGGGTTGCCGCACAGCCCGAATCCGCCCGACATGATCGTGGCGCCGTCGGGAACGTCGGCGACGGCCTCGGCGGCCGATGGAACCGTCTTGTTCATGGTGGATGCCTCGTCCGGGAGTGTTCCGGCTCGGCGCGTCCGTGACAAGCCGCAACGTGGCAAGTTGCAACGGCCCACGCCGCGGGGGTGAAGCGACTTGCCCGCGGCGGGCGCGGATGCGCCGTGATACCTCGCCTGCGCGGCGGCACGGCGGTTGGCATCCATGTTGCTTCGTGGGGGGGGCATGATGGCCCGCTCGCTCCCCGCCGCCCTCCTCCCCGCCGTCTTCGCCGCCTTGGCCGCTTCCACGGCGGTGGCCGCCCAACCCGCGCCGGGCAGCGAGCTGCGCGATCTGCACGCGTCCCGGCCCGCCTCGGCCAGCGACTGCCCTCCGTGCCCGTGTGCGACCCCCCTCCGCGGCGAGCCGGGCCCGCCGGCCGCGCCCGACCTCAAGGATCTACCCGAGCCGCGACGGGGTGCTGGGGCCGCCCGACCGGCGCCACCTACCGATCTCCTGCCCCTCGAACGGGATCTTCCCCGCGCGTCGGGGCCCCGGGCCGTGGAGCTCTCCGATCCCTTCGTTTCCAGTCGGGCGAGGATGCGCAAGACCACCGTCGCCCCGGCGCCCATGCCGGGGGACCTCAAGCCCCTCGGACGCTGATCGTGCCCCGTGCCGGCCCGGTTCAGCCGGCCGGCTTGGTGGGGCAGCCGAACTTGATCTGGATCTGGGCGTTGTCGAAGCCCTGGACCTTGTCGCAGGTCTGTGGGCACAGGAGGATCTGCGTCGGGTTGGCCGGGTCGTCGTAGTACCAGCCGTCGGTGACCGAGGGGCAGTCGGCGGGGTCGTCGACGCGGCCGATGTCCAAGATGCCTCCCATGCCGTCGTCGAACTGCACGTTGACCTTGTCCGGATCGAAGTTCTCGGTATCGGGGATGTCCCAGGAGCAGGCGATGGCCGCATCCTGCACCACCTTCTCGGAGACCGCGTCGAAGACCGGGGCGAAGTCCTGGTCGCACAGGTTGCCGAACACGCCTCCGGTCATGTTGACGAGCGCCTCGTACTCCTTGCCCTGGTCGGCCGCGAGCAGGCAGCACGACGTCATCTGCAGGCAGGCCAACGCCGGATCCTCCGGGGAGGCGATGGCATGGAAGACGTACTTGCCGTACTCGGGGTTGATGGCCACCAGCATCGAATGGAACGCGCCCGCCGACAGGCTCGAGTCGTCGTCCGTGATGACGATCATGTGCAGCGATCCGTCGGGCCGCAGGATCTGGCTCCATTCGGGTTCGGTGTCCAGGATGTCCTGAAGCGCCGAGTTGCTGCTGACCTTCTTGTCGATGTGGAGGAACGAGGGCGGATTGTTGTCGTCGGGCGGATTCTCGAGGCAACCGCCGGGCTTTCCGAGCGGGGCGTTGATGCAAATGCCGTTGCCGTTGCCCGGATACGACGAGATGAGGGCGACGTGGGCCTCGATCCCCGCTTGAATGATCTGGTTCGAGAAGGTATTGAGGTAGTTTTGGACGAAGTTGGCCTCGAAGTCCATGCTGCCGGAGTTGTCGACGACGACGATGATGTCGGCCGGCTGCAGCTTGTTCTCGGCCGTGTCCGTGACCTCCTCGCACGTCGGGCCGGTGCCGGCCGAGGTCTCGGCTTCTCCCACGTCGAACAGGGTTCCGGTGGAACTGCCCGTGCCGGTTGCGCTGGCCGTGCCGGTGGTCGAATCGGTGGCCGAACCGTTCGACGTCGAGTTGCCACCCGTCGTAAGGGTGGTGGACGTGGTGTTCTTGTCGTCCCGTCCCTCGCCGCCGTTGCAGGCGACGAGCAACGCGACCGTCGTGGCACATACGTACGATCGAAGCATGGGCGCGTGTCCCCCCTTTGGGCCAGAGCATATCAGCACCGCCGCGTCCCGACCGCCCCGCCGGGCGCGGCCCCGGGTCGTGCGGGATCACACGCTAGTGCAAGATGCGCTCGTCGGCGTCCTCGTCCTCGTCGTCCTCGGCTTCGTCGAATTCCGCGCGCGCACGTCGACGGTCGCGCTCGAGGAGGAAGCCGGCGACGATGAAGCCCACGGCGAGGCTCCACAGCAGCACGACCACGAGCAGCCACAGGAGGTCGGAGCGCTCCTCCGCTGCGTCGAGCGCATGACCCCATTGGGCGAGGAAGGCCGCGTGGGCGAGGTAGGCGACGGCGGCCAGGACGCATCGGGAGCGCACGTTCGCGAGTATGGCACGGCCTCGGCCGCCTGACACGCCGATTCCGCCGCCGCGTGCCGGGCGTGTACCATCGCGCGCCATGGACGCCTCGGCCCTCGGCCGCCTTCCCCTCCCTCCCTCCGTGATCCAAGAGATCCGGCGCTGGCTCGCCGAACCGGCCTACGCGGATACCCGCGCCGAACTCGAGAAGGAAGTGCGCAGTGCCCTCGAAGGCGACGGCGCCGCCGTCGACGAGCTCGCCGACGCCTTCAGCGGCCCGCTCCCCATCGGGACGGGCGGGCGGCGGGGGCCGTGCGGACCGGGGCCCAATCGCATGAACGCCGTCGTGCTGCGCGAGACGGCACGGGGGATGGCGGCCGCCATGCGACGCTTCGGCGTGGCGCCGGTGGCGGCCGTGGCCTACGACACGCGCGCCACGTCCCGCGCCTTCTCCCGCATCGTGGCCGACACCCTCGCCGGGGAGGGGATCGACGTGCGGGTCCTCGACGCGCCGCGACCGACGCCCCAGCTTTCGTACTTCGTGCGGCGTAGCGGCTGCGGCGCCGGGGCCGTGATCTCGGCCAGCCACAATCCGCCGCGCGACAACGGGATCAAGGTCTACGGCGACGACGGCGCCCAGGTGATCGGCCGATGGGCCAAGGTCCTGACCGAGGAGATCCGACGGGCCGCCGGGCGCGGGGCGGAGGGCGCGTCCGCCCCGTCCGGGAGGGTCGAGTACCTGTCGGGCGACGCGCTGGCGCAGGCGGATGCGGACTATCGCGGGTACGTCGCGGCCCAGGGGGTGACCGGCGACGATCTGGGCGCGGCGGGCCTTCGGGTGGTCTACACGCCCCTTCATGGGGTCGGTGCGGCCAGTGTCGTGCCGGTGCTCGAGAACAGGGGCCTATCGTTGCATACCGTGGAGCGACAGATGGACCCGGACGGCGGCCGGTTCTCGACGGTCGCCACGGCCAATCCCGAAGACCCCGCCGCGTTCGACATGGCGCGCGGCGTGGCGGAAGAGGTCGGCGCCGATCTCGTGCTCGCCACGGACCCCGATGCCGACCGCCTCGGGGCGCTCGTTCGGGGCAAGGACGGTCGCCTTGCGTTCGTCGACGGCAATCGGCTCGGCGTGCTCATGCTCGATCACGTGCTGCGCCATGCGGCCGATCCGTCGGGCTGGGTGCTGACCACCCTCGTGACGACCCCCTTGGTGGCCAAGCTGTCGGAAGCCGCGGGCGTGCCGGTCGTCGACGATCTGCTCGTCGGGTTCAAGCACCATGCGGGGATGGTGCGGGAGCACCCGGAGCGCCCCGTCGTCTTCGCGTGCGAGGAGAGCCACGGCTACCTTCGCGGCAACGAGGTCCGCGACAAGGACGGTGCAATCGCGGCGCTGCTCCTCGCCGAGGCCGCGGCCGCGGCCAAGGCCGCCGGGCTCACGTTGTTCGACCGGTTGGCCACGGTCTTCGAACGACACGGTTACCACCGCGAGCGCACGCGGAACCTGCGAAGGGAGGGCCCGAAGGGCCGCGCCGCCATGGCGGCCGTCATGGAGCGGTTGCGTGCGGCGCCGCCTTCGGCGTTCGGCCCCTTCCTGGTCCGCGGGACCATCGATCGCGCCGCCGGCCAGAGGACCGGCAGCCCCACGCGGGACCTTCCGGGCAACGTCGTGGTGTTTTCGGGAGAGACCAACGAGGGGCCGCTCGCCGGGGCCAAGGTCGTGTTCCGCCCGTCGGGAACCGAGCCCAAACTCAAGATCTACGTCCTCGGATGGACGGAACCCGGGACGCCGTCGGAAATCTGGCCCGAGGCCGATGCTGCGGTCGACAGCGTGGCGGACGCCGCCGAGGCGTGGACCCATCGGATCCTGGACGGGGCCTTGGGTTGACCGGGAGGCTGCCGTGGGCTCGGGGGAGCGGAGGTGGAGCACGGCGGTGGCGGTGGTGGTGGCCGTCGCGGTCGTCGCCTGGCTCGTGGCCGAGCCGGGTGCGCCGGTCCCCGACGAGGGAACCGCCGCGGGCCCCGAGACGCCGAGCCCGACTCCGAACGTCGCTCGATCCCGACGACCTCCGTCGGCGCGGCCGCGCCCGCCCGCCGGCCCCTTGCCGCGTGCCGACGGTCGCGTAGGCGTCGTGCGGGGGCGGGTCGTGGGCCCCGACGGCGAACCCGTCTCCGGGGGGACGCTGTCGGCCCGCTGTCTCGACGACGACGGCGAGGTGCATCCGATCCCGGGTGGCAATGCCGTCGTCGGGGACGACGGGGCGTTCGAATTGCTCGGGTGCGACGGCACCGTGTGCATCGACATGCACCACGCGGAGTACGTGCGGGCCGAACCGTGGGAGACCCGCCCGTCGCCGCGTCCCGTGACGCTGCGGGCACGGCCCTTCGCCCGCTTGAGCGGCCGGGTCGAGGACGAGGACGGAGCGCCCGTGCCCGGCGCGCGGGTCGTGGCGCTTCCCGGGGCGGGCACCGATCCCCATGCCGTGCCGCCGTTTACGGCGGTGCGCACGTCCACCGACGCCGACGGTGCCTTCTCCTTCGCCCGCGTCGAGCGCCCGCCCTGCGATGCCTGCGATGCGCAACAGGGACGCTGCGAGGAGGGGGCCGACGACGCGCTGCGCACCTGGAGCGAGGTGCGCCTGACCGCGTGGAGCGAGGACCGACCTCCGGCCGAACGGACGGTGGACCCCGAGGGCGGGGACGCTCCCGTGGTGCTTCGGCTTCCGCGCCCCCTCGCCCCCATCGAGGGGCGCGTGACGGGACGGTTGCCGCCCGGAAGCTACGTCCTGGCGCGTTCCGAGGCGCGGCCCTACGAGGTCCACCGGGCCGACGTCGGCCCCGACGGTCGCTTTGCGGTGATCGGCCTCGGGGACGGCCCCTACACCCTGCGCCTTTTGGCGGGGCGGCGTGAACTTGCGCGGCGGCGCGGCGTCACGGCCGGTGAACGCCTCGATTGGTCGGTCGGCGGCTCCGAGAACGACGAGCCGCCATCCGGCAACCCCTCGAAATAACGGGCGAAATCCCCGTATCGGCGGCACCGCCCACCGGCGTCGTCCGCAACCCGCGCTATCCTTGGCCACGCGCGTGGGTCCTCAGGCATCTACCGACGCTTCCATCGGGCGCTCGTTTCCGGACGGATTTCCGGCCGTGTTCGGCAAATTCGTGCTGCTGCGACCCATGGCGCGCGGCGGCATGGGGGAGCTCTTCCTCGCGGCCGCCGGCGAGGTCGGTGGCTTCGAGAAGCTGTGCGTGGTCAAGAAGGTCCTCGCCGAACTCGAGGACGACGCGATCCACCGGCGCTTCATGGACGAGGCGAAAGTGGTGGTGCGCCTCAACCACGCGAATCTGGTTCAAGTCTTCGACGCCGGCAAGGTGGGCCAGGAGTACTACCTGGCGATGGAGTTGGTCGAGGGCAAGGACCTGCGGGCCGTGTGGAACCGGTGTGCCAAGTTGCATCGAAGGATCCCCGTGGACGTCGCGATCTTCACCATCCGGGAGATCCTGCGGGGGCTCGCCTATGCCCACGACGCCCTCGGCATGGAACTCGTCCATCGCGACATCTCGCCGCCCAACATCCTGCTTTCGTACTACGGCGATGTAAAACTCACGGACTTCGGGCTCGCCAAGAGCGCGCTCAAACGCGAGACCACGAATCCTGGGGTGGTGTTCGGTCGATACAGCTACCTCTCCCCCGAACAGGCCCGGGGACTTCCTGCCGATCGGCGGACGGACATCTACGCGGCGGGTATCGTGCTGTGGGAGCTGTTGACGGGTCGGCAGCTCTTTCCGTCCCACAGCCTCGGGCACCGCGAGGCGCTGGCGGCCGTGCGCGATCCCGTGGTGCGACCGCCGTCCGAGGTGGTCCCCGGCGTCCCCGAGGGTCTCGATGCGGTCATCATGAAGGCCCTGGCCCGGGACCGGGAGGATCGGTTCGCACGGGCCGAGGAGTTTCGCGCCGCCCTGTCGGAGATCCTCGCGCGGGAGTTCCCGACGTGCGACCGGGACCGCGTGGCAGAGTTCATGCGCGAGATCTTCGTGCTCGAGCGCAAGCAGGAACGGCGCGAGTACGAGGCCTTCGCACGGGAGGATTTCGGCGAGATCCGTGCCCTCGGCAACGACGACGACGTGGTGAGTGTCAGCGATACGATCTCCCTCGACCCGGACGAGGATTCCGGGATCGTGCTCGTGGCCGACGCTGCGGACGACACCGCCGTCATCGAGCACGAGGCCACCGACCGCGGCCTGCGCATGTCCGCTCGCAGGCTCGTGGGCAAGGTGCTCGACGGCAAGTACCGCATCGAGCGCCTGCTCGGCGTCGGCGGCATGGGGGCGGTGTATCGAGCCGAACACGTCGGTATCGGCCGCGTCTGCGCCGTCAAGGTGCTCCATCGTCGGTACACGCGGGACCCGGACATCGTGGCCCGCTTCGAGCGCGAGGCGCGGGCCGCGACCCAGACCGGGCATCCCAACATCGTCGACGTGTGGGACAGCGGCACGACACCGGCCGGCGAGACCTACTTCGTGATGGAGCTGCTCGAGGGCGAGAACCTCGGGGATCTCCTGCGGCGCGAGGCGCCGCTTCCGGTCGAGCGCGTCGTGCACATCGTCACCCAGATCTGCCGTGCCGTCGCGGCCGCGCACGACGTGGGGATCGTGCATCGAGACCTCAAGTCGGACAACGTCTTCCTCGTGGCGCGGGGCAAGGACGCCGATTTCGTCAAGGTGCTCGACTTCGGGATCTGCAAGTCGCTCGAGGACGGGGCTCAGACGGCGCCCGGCTTGGTCATGGGCTCGCCGGACTACATGGCGCCCGAGCAGGCCGCGGGACGACCGGCGACCATCGCATCCGACGTCTACGCCGTCGGGTGCATCCTCTTCGAGGCGTTGACCGGGCGCATGCCCTACGAGGGACGCAACGCCATCGAAGTGCTGATGCGCAAGGGCAGCGAGGATGCGCCTTCGGTCCGTGAGTTGCGTCCGGAGGTTCCCGAGGCCGTCGCGGAGGTGGTCGCAGCGTGTCTGCGGCGGACGCCGGGCGAACGACTCCCCTCCATGCGCGTGGTCGAGTACGAGTTGACGCGAGCCATCGAGGGGCGTCCGGCCGCCGTGCGCCGCGTCCTCGGACTGCCCGATGCGACCGCCTCCGGGCGATTCGGATCCAACGCCCTTCCGCCTCCCACGGCCCCCCACGACTCGTCGGCTGCGGCCGGGACCGTGCCGGGGGCAGCAGCGAGCACGGCGGCGGCCGTCGCGCCCGGGTGGTGGCAGGTCGCTGGACGGGCCCTGCTCTTCGTTGGGCTTGGAGCGGCCCTGGGGGTGGCGGTGCTCGTCGCTCGGTCGCCCGATCTCATCGATCGGCTCGTCTCCACCCCACGAGCGGCCGAGGGGGCGTCCGGCACCGCCGTCGCCGGGGTGACCGCCGCCGCCCCGATGCATCGTGCACGTCCTCCCGGATCCGATGCGTCCCACGATCCGGCGGTGTCCGCCGGTGGGCCGCCGGGCACGGCGTCCGGCGGTCCTGCGGCCTCGGATGGTGCGGCGCAGGCCGATGCGAAGGCACCGGCGGACCGGGATCCGGACGCGGGCGGCGAACCGGCAAGCATCGAGGATCTGGTCCGACGCGCCGAGGCCGCCCTCGAGGAAGGCCGGTTTCGTACGCCCGCCGACGAGAACCTGAGCGTGCTGCTCGCCCAGATCGCCGCCCGCAAACCCGACCATCCGGACATCGCCCGATTGCGCAGCGAAGCGGCCCAACGTCTGTGGAAGTCCGCCAAGCGCCAGGTGGATCGCAAGCGCTATGCCGAGGCCCTCGATCCCCTGCGCGACTTGGTGGCGGTGGCGCCGGGTCACGAGGCCGGGCGTGCGGCCCTCGTCGAGGCGTTGCGCGCGATGGCCCGCCGCGCGCTGCGCACGGGGGACGCCGATGCTGCCGTGGCCTTGGCCGGCGAGTGGGCCAACGTCGCACCGGACGACCCGCGTGCCCACGAACTCGTGGGGGACGCCGAGATGCGGCTCGAGCACTATGCCGAGGCCGTCGATGCCTACCGGAGGGCCTACACCCTGGGTTTGCGCCGCGCGTCGCTGCGGTCGAAGCTCCGGCGCGCCCGGATCCTGCGCAAACGGGCCGAGCGCAAGGACGGCTGAGCCCGACGACGGGGAGGTACGGCAACCACCGTGACGGCGACGGTGCCTACATGAAGAACAAGACGGTCGTCAGCACGAACAGCGGGACGAGGAACATGAGCGACCACCGCATGTATCCGAAGAACGACGGCATCCGCACGCCCTGCTCCTCGGCAATCGCCTTGACCATGAAGTTCGGGCCGTTGCCGATGTAGGTGTTGGCACCCATGTAGACGGCGCCGCAGGAGATCGCCGCCAGCGTGACCAGCGGAACGTTGCCGCCGGTCACTTGCAGCATCTCGCCGGTGAGGGCCCCCTGCTCGACCATGCCCTGGGCCGTCTCGAAGAAGACGAGGTAGGTGGGCGCATTGTCGAGGAAGCTCGAGAGGATGCCCGTGGCCCAGAAGAACTTGGCCGTCGAGTCCACGCCGAGTTGGCCGCCGTTGGCCTTGAGCAGCATGAGCGCCGGGATCATGGTGATGAAGATCCCGATGAACAGGGCGGCCACCTCGAGGATCGGGAACCACGTAAACTCGTTCTTCTCGCGCAGCCCCTTCGGGGTGGTGAAGCGCGAGGCGACGGCGCACGCGATCATCACGGCTTCGCGGAGGAATCGGCCGTGCTCGGGACGGATGAGCGCCACGCAGAGCACGATCCCGACGAGCCAGACGAGGTTGACGAGGCCCTCGACCCGCAGGGGCTCGACGTGGGTGTCGTCGGCCTTGCGATCCGAGGGGTTCTCCTTGAGGTAGAAGTGCCGGTCGAGGAAGTAGAAGATGACGAGGAGGGCGCCGGCGACGAAGAGGGTCTCCTTCCAAAGGGACAGGGTCCACAGGAAGGGCACGCCGCGCAGGTAGCCCAGGAACAGGGGCGGGTCGCCGATGGGAAGCAGCGAGCCCCCGATGTTGCTGACGAGGAAGATGAAGAAGACGACGACGTGGACCTTGTTCTTGCGCTCCATGTTCGTCCGCAGTACGGGGCGGATGAGGAGCATCGAGGCACCCGTCGTGCCCACCAGGGACGCGATGAGGGTGCCGAAGACGAGAAAGGCCATGTTGGTCTTCGGCGTCGCGCGAAGGTCGCCGCTGAAGACGATCCCCCCCGAGACGTAGAACAGGGTCCCGAGCAGGATGATGAACGGGATGTACTCGTCGAGAATGCTGTGCTCGAGGGCGTGGAAGTTCGGCTCGAGCACCGTAAGGTAGATGAGGGGGTAGAGGCTCAGGATCGCCGAGACGATGAGCTTGTTGCGGTTGTGCTCCCACCAGTGCTCGAGCTTCGTCAGCGGGAGGATCGCGATGGACAGGAGCATCACCACGAAGAAGGACACCATCCACACCGGCGGCAGCTTCTCGTGGCCGTGACCGCCACCTTCGGCGGCGAGGGCGGCATCGGCGGCCGAAAACAGCAGGAGGAAGGTGAGGGCAGGGAGCAGGGCGCGGAAGCGTCGGCCGGGCAAGGGGACCTCCTACGGGCGGTTCGTGGCGCATGGTACGCCTTTCGTGCCGCGTTGTCAGGACGCGCGGGCGAGCCTGCGCGACGTCCCTCCACGGCGGTATGCTCACGGGGACCGTGCACGATCCTTCCTCGGTGGAGCACGGCGACCGCGGCACGGTCGCCCGGCGACGTCGTCGCGGCGTCGTGGGTGGACTCGTCGCGGCCGTGGCCCTGGCGTCGAACGTCGTCCGCGCCGATCCCCTCGAGGGCGAGGCGCGCACCATCGTTCGCGACGCGGACCGTCCCTACACCGTGGTGGCCGGGGAGGCCGACGCTGCGGCCACCGTGACCAATCCCGCGGGCCTCGGCCTGCTCGACGGCGTGGATGGCGTGGCGGACGTGGCTTGGATGCGTCCTTCGGCCCGGATGCGGGGCAGCGGCGCCGGGTTGTTCGTCGGACTTCCCGTCTTTCTCGAGCCGTTGCTCGGGCGGCGATCGGACCCGCTCGTCGCCTTCGGCTTGGGGGCGCAGTACCTGGACCTGCAAGGGGGGCAGGAGGCCGCCTCGATCACCGGTTCGTCGCCGGCCCTCGACACGGCCGACCTCCCGTTCGTCAAGCTGACGGCCGCATTGGCCGTGCCGTTCGGGCCCGTCCTTCCCGGGCTCTCGGTGGGCCTGGGCCTTTCGCGGCTCGTCGCGCGGCGCAATCGGCATGCCGACGGGGTCACGTCCGTCGACGTGGGGATCGCCTACTGGATCAACCGCTTCCTGGCCGTCGGTGCGGTCGGGCGGGCCCTCAATCAACCGCGAACCGGGGGGGACGAGGGCATCGTGCAACCCCTCGTCCTCGAGCCGGAGATCACGTTGCGCCCCCTCGGGCACAGGGCCTTGGAGCTTGCGTTGGGGGCGCGTACCTATCCCACGCGCAGGGTTCCGGCCGAGCCGCGGTTTCGCGTCGGGATCGGGTCGAGCGCCATCGAGCCCCATGGTCGACTCTTGGTCCGGGCCGGCCCCGTGGAGGTCTTCACGGAGGTGGACACGTTTCGCTTCTTTCCGGTCCGCGACCCGGCGGCCCTCGAGCCCCTCGACCCGCAAGACGCCGTTCGCCTGACGGCGGGGATCGGCCTTTCGTTCGAGCACGTTGCGGCCCTTGCCGGCGCGACCAGTGCCTTCGGCGCCGGTGATCCGGCCCAGGCGACCGGCGGTGTGGGACGCGTCCGAGTGTCCGCGGGCCGGCTGCCCGGGATCGCGGTGCGACCTCGCCGCGTGGATCGAGTGGAGCTTGCCGGGGTACGAGGGGATCGAAGCGTCTTCGCCACCGTCGAGACCCTCGATCGCATCGCGTCACGGGGCGGCGACGTGCTGCTCGACCTGCGCGAGGTGTCGGCGAGCTACGCCGAACTCGAGGAGATTCGCGAGGCCGTGCTGCGGGTGCGCGGCCGTGGCGGCCGGGTGGTCGCCTACGTCGAAGGTGGCGGCCTACGCACCTACTTCCTCGCGGCCGCCGCCGATCGGATCGTGGCCCACCCCCATCGCTCCCTGGCGATCACCGGGATGCGCTTTCGTACCCTCTACTTCGCGGACCTCCTGCGCAAGCTGGGCGCCCGGCCGGAGTTCATCCGGATTGCCGAGTACAAGGCGGTGCCCGAGTCCTACCATCGGATGTCGGCCAGCGAGACGGTGCGTGCCAATCGGCGCCAGGTGCGGGGCGACGTGTGGAACCACGTTCTGCGGATCATCGCCAAGGATCGCAACCAAGATCCCATGGCGGTTCGGGCCTGGATCGACGAGGCCCCCCACACGCCCCGCGCGGCCCTCGAAGCCGGGATCGTGGACGAGCTGGCCTACGAGGACGAGCTCGACCGCGTCCTCGAACGATACCTGGGCAAGAACGTCCGGATCCGTCGCCCGAAGCCCCGGCGCCGGATCGACGTCGATCTCGGCGATCCCGTGGAGATCGCGGTGGTGTCCGTGGAGGGCGACCTGCTCGACGGCCGCAGCGTGCGGATCCCGTTGCTCGGCGTCGAGGTGGCGGGCGCCAAGACCTACGTGGAGATCTTCGAGGCGCTACGCAAGGATCGCAGCGTGCGGGGGGTCGTCGTGCGTTGCAACACCCCGGGCGGCTCGGTGAGCGCGGCCGACGACATCGCGCGGGCCATCGACCGCCTGCGCAAGGAGAAACCCGTCGTCGTCTCCATGGGGACGGCCTGTGCGTCGGGTGGATACTACATCGCTACCGCGGGCCAGTACGTGTTCGCGGACGCGACCACCCTGACCGGGAGCATCGGGATCTTCTATCCGAAGATGGACCTTTCGGGCACGCTGGCGCTCCTGGGGGTGGCGGTGGACGAAGAGGGGTACGGCAAGCGCTCGAAGATGCGGTCGTGGTGGAAACCCTACGGACCGGACGAGCGAGCGGCTGCGATGGCCGAGATGCGCGCAAGCTACGACGTGTTCATCGGCCGGGTCGCCCGCGCGCGCGCGACGACGCCCGAGGACGTGGATCGGCGGTTGGCGCGGGGCCGGACCTTCGCGGGAGTCCGCGCCATGGAAGTGGGGCTCGTCGACCGTTACGGGGGCATGCGGGATGCCGTGTTGCGCGTGCGGGAGATGGCCGGTCTCCGACGTCGGCCCGTGCAGGTGCGGTTCGTGCCCGAGGCGCCCGGGCTCGTGGCGCGCGTCGTATCGATCTTTGGCTGGAGGTTGCCGCTGCCGAGCCTCGCAGCGCCACCTACGGAGGCGGGCACGGCCTTGCTCGCCGCTCACCCGGTCGTCTCGGTGCTGCGCCAGCTCCCGGCGAGTCTGTACCTCGGATCGCGGCCGGGGCCGCTGGCCATCGACCCGGAGCCCCTGGTCGTCGAGTAGTCGAGCGCCCGGGGCCCGCACAACCGGCCGAACGGCGAGGGGCGCCCCGGCCGAGCCGGTGGCGCCCCTTTCCTGCCGGATACGGTCCTCGACGGTCAGCCGGCCTTGCGCAGGTTCTCCGCGGCGAAGTCCCAGTTGACCAGGTGGTCGAGGAACGCCTTGATGAACGACGGCCGGTCGTTGCGGTAGTCGATGTAGTAGGCATGCTCCCACACGTCGAGGGTGAGCAGCGGCGTGTCCCCCGAGCGGATCGGCGTATCGGCATTGGCCGTGTCGACGACGGCGAGCTTTCCGTCTTTGAGGACCAGCCATGCCCACCCCGAGCCGAACCGACCGGCGGCGGCGTCGAAGAACGCCTTCTTGAACTTCTCGAGATCGCCGAAGTCACGGTTGATCGCGTCGGCGAGGTCGCCCGTGGGTGCGCCGCCGCCACCGGGCTTCATGGAGTGCCAGAAGAAGGTGTGGTTCCACGTCTGGGCCGCGTTGTTGAACAGGCCGCCCTCGGCCGACTTGATGATCTCCTCGAGGCTCTTGCCCTCGAAGGGCGTGCCGGCGATGCCGGCGTTGAGCTTGTTGACGTAGCCTTGGTGGTGCTTGCCGTAGTGGTACTCGAACGTCTCGGCGCTCATGTGAGGGGCGAGTGCGTCCTTGGCGTACGGAAGCGGCGGAAGTTCGAAGCTCATGGGGACTCCTCTCGTGTGATGGCGTGAAGGGGCCGGTATCGCCGCGCGCTCGCGCGTCGGGGCCGTCGCATCGGGATCCGTGGCCGCGCACGTGACGGCGACCGGTTCCCGCAGCGCGGCGCAATGTGGCAGCGGGCCATGGGGTTGTCAATCCGCGCAACGGTGTGCGCGAAGGGCGGCGCGAGGAACGCACGGGCTGGTCGGCCGGTCGAGCGCCGCGCAGTCGATTGCGCGGCCGTCGAACGGCGAGGCTTGTCGCGGCAACGCTGCCGCGTCGTCGTCTTCCGACGTGCTCGACGAACGGGGGGCACGGTGGGCCGTGCGTCCGTCCGTCGGGACGAGCCTTCCCGCCGATGGCGCCGTGGGCGGCCGCTTCGAGCCCGCGGGAGGGCGCGATGGGGCACGAACGGGCGAGCCCTCTGGTAACGTCCACGGACGCCTCGACAAGCCGCGACCGGCCACGCCGGCGCAGACCGAAAGGGCAGCCATGACCAGCTCCGATTCGTCGCCCACCTACGGCACCGCTGCAACCGAGGTCGCCTCGACGCGGCCCGTCACCATACCGAGCCTTCACGCCCTCTACCGAGCGAACACCCCCATCGTGATGGTCACGGCGTACGATGCCACGTTCGCCCGTATGTTGGACGATGCGGGGGTGGACATCCTGCTGGTGGGCGACTCCCTCGGTATGGTGGTGCAAGGGCGTGACGACACCCTCGAGGTGACGGTGGACGACATGATCTACCACGCCCGCTGCGTCGCCCGCGGGGCGCGACGCGCCCATCGCGTCGTGGACATGCCGTTCCTTTCCTACCAGGTCTCGCCCGAGGAGGCGGTACGCAACGCGGGGCGACTTCTGGCCGAGGGGCGCGCCCATGGGGTCAAGCTCGAAGGCGGTCGCGCCGTCGCTGCGACCATCCGGCGTATCGTGGACGCCGGCATCCCGGTCATGGGGCACGTAGGTCTCACGCCCCAGAGCGTCCATGCCATGGGCGGCTTTCGCGTGCAGGGCAAGCGGCCGGAGGACGCCGAGCGCATCCTCGACGACGCCCGGGCGGTGGAGGCGGCGGGCGCCTATGCCCTGGTGCTCGAGGGGATCCCGGGACCGTTGGCCGAGCGCATCACCGAGGCCGTGTCGATCCCCACCATCGGGATCGGTGCCGGGGTCGGCTGCAGTGGCCAGGTGCTCGTCTGCTACGACCTCCTGGGGATGTTCAAGGCCCTCCAACCCAAGTTCGTTCGCCGTTACGACACGTGGTACGAGCGCGGCGTCGAGGCCGTGCGGGCCTTTTGCGACGACGTGCGCGCCCGGCGGTTTCCGGGCCCGGAACACACCTTCGGCCTGCCCAAGACGGGCGGGTAGGGCGCTCGGTCTGTCGTTTCGGGGCGTCGCGGTGTAGAGTCTTCGGTGTCGTGTCCGACCCCATCGACACCTGGGTTCTGATCGCGGCCGGGCTCATCGCCCACGCCGACGAGCGGATCGAGGTCGAGGAGTGGGACATCGTGGTCGATCTCCTCGACGACCGGGAGCGGCCGGATCTGGAGGCGTGGCTGGAGATCCTCGCCGATCCCGAGCGCGTGTCGGCGAAGTTCGAGGCGCTGGAACCTCCGTCGGATCGGGAGGCAGCCGAGGCCATCGCCTACCGAGCCTGGCAGATCGCCCTGGCCGATGGCGAAGCCTCGGAGATCGAGGCCTCGGTCCACGCACGGATCACCGATCGCCTGGGCATCGCGGCGGCCGACGCCGAACGGCTGCGGGCCGAGTGGTCGGCCTTGGCGGCGCGCCGGGGCGAGGTCGCGGTGGGGCTCGCCGCCCATCTCGCCCACATCGATGGTGCGCTCGATCCCGCCGAGGCGGCGAAGTTCGCCGAGATCCTCGAACGCGTTCCGGTGTCCGTCGCTCGCCGTCTCGAACTCGGGGAGCGGCTCCACGCGCCACCGTCCCTCGAAACGCTGGCCGAGAGCGCGGCGGAGCTTCCTCGCGACGAGCGCCTCGAGATCCTGCGTACGGTCGCGCCGATGGTGCGAGCCAGTGCCCGGGGCGACGCCGAGATGGCAGCCCTGCATGCCTTCGCCCGCCTC
This sequence comes from Deltaproteobacteria bacterium, assembly GCA_003696955.1. Taxonomy (GTDB): domain Bacteria; phylum Myxococcota_A; class Polyangia; order Nannocystales; family Nannocystaceae; genus J032. The sequence continues at coordinate 47,904 of RFGU01000026.1, forward strand.
GTCGACCTCGACGACGCCGAGGTGGACCGCATCGTCGCAAGCCGCTGACGGGGCCGTGGGGCGACGGTTGCAGCCGTCAATTGGCCGCGACCCAATGGGCGACCGCCCGCAGCAAGGCTGCCACCTGCTCGGGTTCGAACCGCGCGAGGTCGGTACCGAAGTCGACGTGGGCGCCCGCCTCGGACCATGCGATCCGGGCCGTGGGAAAGGCGAGCAGGGCGTCGAGGACCGCCTCGTCCACCGCCTCGAGGGCGTTGCGGCCGCCTCGAATTCGATGGGTTCGCGACACGGGATGGAGTGGCCGCATGCCCGTGGCGTCGTCGCCCGCGGGCTCGAGGACGATGCGGGGGCGAGTCGAAGGCCCTGCGCCGAAGCTGGCCTCGCAACGCAGCCGCCCTCGGGCCAGCCGCCCCCGCACGCGGACATCCACGCCGCACACGACCGCGTCGAGGGCGTAGGTCCGCCCGGTGCGGGTGCCGACCACGACCGCGGGATCGGTGTTCAGCATCCTCGCAAGGCCCGCGAAGACCTCGCTGGTTGGAAGCGGCGGCGGCTCCGGGACCGCGACCGGCTGGTCGGGCAGCGCCCAGGCCACGAACGCGAGCCAACCGGCGCCCGCCATCAGGACCGTCTGGGGCGAAGTGAGGCCGACGCCGGCCAGGAACGCCACGGCCAAGGCGAGTCCCACGGCGCGTCGCTCGGCCGAGACGAGGGCCGCATAGACGGTGGCGATGGTGCAGAAGAGGCCGAGGGCCATGGCCAGCCGCACACCCTCGGGGACGTAGGGCGGATAGGGAGGGGAGAATCCCAGGAAGGAGCGGGCGAGTGCATCGAAGCTCCCGTCGACCTCGCCGAAGAAGCGGGTGTACGTCACGTACACCGCCGCCACGGCCAGACCGCTCGCCACCTGCACGAGCAGATGCAGACCGATGGACAGCCGAGGCCGTAGCGTGGCGTAGGCGACGATCCCCGCCGCCACCATGGCGGCCGCGACGGCGATCCGTGACGTTCCCGCGAGGGGCTCGCCCACCAAACCTTCGCTGCCGCCGGTGGCGACCCGCACCCCGAGGGGGGCGAGCAACACCAGCGCGGCAAGGGCCCGGCCGATGCGTCGAGACGCCACCGTCCGGGCCAACGACGCCGCGCCGATGGCGACGAGGAAGGCGACGACGGCCCCACGTTGCAGCGGCGCCGAGGCCTCGGTCGCGGACGTGTGGGCGACGACGTGGGCGGCAAGTCCCGTCACGGCCCCGCCGAGGGCGGCCACCGTAGCCAGGCGCCCGGTCCACCGGGCAAGGGGCGGGCGTGGCGGCGCAAGATCGAAGGCCACGCCGATGGAAGCCAACGTGGCGGCGACGGCCGCCCAATGGTGGGCGAGCAGTTCGGCATGGTAGGAAAGCCCCGGTCCGGTCATGTGGCGGGCGGCGGGCGCGAGGATCCCCGCTTCGAGCGCGAGGATCACGATCGCCGTGACGAGGGGCCGCCGCCGCAGGAAGAGGACGGCGGCGGCAAGCCCGGCGAGGAGTGCTCCGGTCGCTGCGAGATAGGGCCAGGCCGGCTCCGCCGCCGCTGCGGCGACCACCTCGGGCCGCGCAAGGCCCAGATCCACGGTGGCCGCAAGCTGGATGGCGCCTGCGAAGGCCGTCCAGAGGAGCGCATGCAGCGCCATCTGCGCGCGTGGCGGCACGGCGAACCGGGTTCTAGCACGGCTCGTGCCCCAATTTTTGGCCAGACTCACACTTTATCCTACATGTAGGTGCATGTCGTTCGCCATCCTCCGTCCGTGGCTGCTCCTCGTCGGGTTCGTGACCGCCTTCTTCGCGGCCGACCCCGCGAAGGCGGCTCCCCGTCCCGCGACGCCCACCGAGTTCGTGGTCGTGGTGGACCCGGGACACGGCGGGGAGAACGACGGGTGCGAAAGTCCCGACGGCACCGTGCGCGAAAAGGATGTGACCCTCGCCATGGCCCGTCAGCTTCGCGCCGAACTCGCGGACCTGTTGCCCCACGCGACCGTGGTCCTCACCCGGGAGGACGACGTGACCATGACCCTCGCCGAACGTGCCGCGTTCGCCAATCGCGTCGGCGCCGACCTCTTCGTGAGCCTGCATGCCAACGCCTCACCGGGCCACGGGCAGACCGGGTACGAGACGTACGTCCTCGACGTGCGCGCCAGCACCCTCGAGGCGGCCCGCACGGCCCGGCGGGAGAACGACGGGGCCCTGCCGGCCCCGGGGGCGGACGATCCGGCGGCGGTCGCCCTGCGCCAGCTCGCCTCCTCGGCCCATCGCAGGGCGGCGGCGATGTTGGCGGCCCTCGTCCAGCGCGCCCAGGGCCGGCGTTTCCCCGGGCGGGTCGACCGCGGCGTGCGCCAGGCCCCCTTCGACGTGCTCATGGGGGTACGGGCGCCCGCGGTGTTGTTCGAGGCCGGCTTCCTCGATCACCCGGACGAATCCCGCGTGCTGATCGATCCACGACGACGCGCCCAGGTGGTCCGGGGGCTCGCCGAGGCCATCGCCACCTACTTCCAGCAGGTGCACGTGCGTGCCGGTATGGGCACCGGTACCGACGGTCGGTGACGAGGAAGGCCGGCGGGAGGCGAGCCGGCCCTGCGCCGCCAACGCCTTTCGCCGCCGCTACTTTCCGGCGAAGCGTGGCGGACGCTTCTCGAGGTAGGCGGCCAGGCCCTCGCGGGCGTCCTCGCCTTCGAAGAGGCGTTGCTGGAGTTCACGCTCGAGGGCGAGACCGTCGTAGAGATCGATCTCGCCGCCCGTGACGCATGCCCGCTTGATGAAACCGACGGCCCGCGAGGGGGCTGCGGGCGGGACGAGGGCCCGGACGTACGCGGTGACGGCCTCGTCGAAGGCCGCCGAGTCCGGGGCGTCGATGACCTCGTTGACGAGACCGAGTTCCAAGGCGCGGTCGTAGTCGAACGTCTCCCCCTTGACCATCAATTCGATGGCGCGGGCGCGGCCGACGGCCCGCACGAGCCGCTGGGTGCCGCCGGTGCCGGGCAGGACCCCGAGCCGCACCTCGGGCAGGCCGCACTTGCCCGATCCCCGCCGCGCCAGCCGGATGTCGCAGGCCAGCGCCACCTCGAGGCCGCCGCCCACACAATGCCCCTCGAGGGCGGCGACGACGATCTTGGGGGTCTGTTCCAGCCGCAGCAGGGTCTCGTTGGCGTGCAGGCAGAAGTAGTACTTGAACGTCGGATCGGACTTCTCGAGCATGCCGATGTCCGCGCCGGCGCAGAAGAACTTCTCGCCGGCGCTGCGCACGACGATGGCGTGGACGTCGGCATCGAAGCGCGCCTTCAAGATGGCGTCGTCGAAGGCGCGCATCAGTTCGTAGGAGTAGCAGTTCGCCGGAGGGGCATCGAGGGTGATCCGGGCGATGCCGTCGCGGGCTTCGTACTCGACGTGGACCATGGGCGGAGCATACACTCGCGCCGTGGCGACTCAAGACGAGCAGGGCGGACGGCACCGGCTCGACGTGGCCGTCCGCTGGGGGCACTGCGATCCCGCGGGCATCGTCTACTACCCGGTCTACTACGACTTCTTCCACCAGGCGATGGAGACGTGGTTCGACCGCGTGCTGGGTGTGCCGTATCGGAGCGTCATCGAAACGCGCCGGATTGGATTTCCGTCCGTGCACACGGAAGCGGACTACCACGCTCCGAGTACCTACGGGGATCGGCTGTGCGTGATGCTCGCGGTGTCCGCCATGGGCCGCACCTCCCTGACCTTCGCCCTCTCCATCGAGGGCCCCGACGGGGGCCTGCGGGTGTCGGGGCGAAAGACCGTGGTCGCCATGGATCTCGATCCCGCGTCCCCCACGTTCCGCCGGGCCATCCCCATCCCGGACGACGTGCGCGGGCGGATCGAGGCCTTCGGCATCGCGCCGGCCGCCCCTGCCTGATCCCATGGCCGCTTTGCGGCTGGTAGGGTAGGGCACTCCATGGGGCCCATCGCACGACTCGCGCTCGCCGCCCGTTACGGGTTCGGTCGCATCGTCCCGGAGCCGTTCGTGGTGGCCGTCGGCCTTGCGGCCCTGGTGGTGGGCGCCGCACTGCTCTTCGGCATGGCCCCTTCGGCGCTGCTCGATGCGTGGGCGACGACGGGACTTTGGCGTCTTTCCGTCTTCGCCATGCAGATGGCCCTGATGTTGCTGTTCGGCGGTGCGCTCGCCCGCGCTCCGGCGGTGGAGAAGGCCCTTTCGGCCCTCGTCGGGCTCGGTCGCGGCCCCCGCAGCCTCGTGGCCATCGTCGCGTTCGCCAGCGCCTGCCTCGGCGTGCTCAACTGGAGTCTCGGTCTCGTCGGCGGTGCGCTCTTGGCTCGGGCGGCGGGGATCCGGGCGCGGCGTGAGGGCATGCGCCTGCACTATCCCATCCTGTGCGCCGCCGGCTACGCGGGGCTTTCGGTGTGGCACGGCGGGCTTTCGGGCAGTGCGCCCCTCAAGGCGGCCTCCCTCGACGGCCAGCGCGAAGTGCTCGGGGCGGAGCTTGCATCCCGGGTGGGCGCGTTGCCCCTGGGCGAGACCCTGTTCGGACCCATGAACCTGGTGGTCACGGGTGGACTCGTCGTGTTGGCCCCCCTCGTCTTCGCGGCCATGGTGCCCGATCACGATCCGGACCCGCGGCCGTGTCCGGCGAGCTTCGTTGCGCCGGCGTCCGCCGAACGGGACGGCGAGACGGGCGGCCTCTTGCAACGCATCGAGGACGCGGCGGTCGTCTCCTGGGTGCTCGCGCTCCTGCTCGGGGCGGGGTTCGTCCACCGGATCGCGGCGGGGCGGTTCGACTTCGACACCGTGGTGCTCGGCCTGTGGACGGCGGCGGTGGTCGCCCATGGGACGCCCTCGCGATTCCTGCGGGCCTGCGAGGAGAGCGTCCACAGTTGTACCGGCGTACTCGTGCAGTTTCCCCTGTATGCCGGGATCATGGGGGTCATGGCGGCCTCCGGGCTGTCCGCGGCCTTGGCCACCGGGATCGCCGCCGTCGGTCCGGGCGGGTTCCTGCCCGCCGTGTTCGCCAGCGCCGCCCTCATCAACCTCTTCGTCCCGTCGGGCGGTGGGCAGTGGGCCGTGCAGGGACCCATCGTCCTCGAGGCCGCCGAGCGGCTCGGCGTCGAACCGGCCCATGCCCTGCTGGCGGTCGCGTACGGGGATCAGTGGACGAACATGCTGCAACCCTTCTGGGCGCTGCCGCTGCTGGCGATCACGGGGATCCGGGCGCGGCATCTTGTGGGGCTTTCGGCCGTGTGGATGTTGGTCGCCGGCATCTGGATCCTCTCGACCATGACGTGGATGGGGGCTTGATGGAACGTCGCGTCCGCCGCCGCATCGCCGTCTTCGTCGCCGTCCTGCCGGTGGCGGTGCTGCTTTTCGCCCTCGTCTACATGGTGGGCATGGACCACCTCGAAGGACGCCCGCGGACGTTCGGGCAGGCCGTGGTGTGGGCCAGCGAGACGCTTACGTCCACCGGCTACGGGGGCGACAGCCGGTGGTCCCATCCGCTGATGATCGCCTACGTGGCGCTGGTGCAGTTCGTGGGGATCACGCTCCTGTTCGTGTCCTTTCCGCTCTACGTGATCCCGTACATCGAGGAGCGGTTCGAGGGCCGGCTGCCGCGTACCGTCCCCCGCAAGCTGCGGGACTACGTCCTCGTCTACCGCTGGGGGCCGGAGGTCGAGGGGCTCCACGCCGCGCTCGTGCGGGCCGACGTGCCGTGCGTGGTCTTCGAGGAGGACGAATCGACGGCCCGCCGCCTGGCCGATCGGGGGCTGACCGTCGTCTTCGGCGACGTGGAGGACGACGACGTACCCGACGAGGTCGTGCGTCGGGCCCGGGCCATGGTCTTGAACGGCAGCGACGCCGACAACGGCGCCTTCGTCTGGAGTGCCCGCAACGCAGGGTTCGACGGGGACATCCACGCCTTCATGGCCGAGCCGCGCCACCGCGGCCCCATGCTGCGGGCCGGCGCGACGAGCGTCTATACGCCCCAGCACGTCCTCGCGGCGGCCCTCGCCGCCGCGGCGAGTGAACGGATCTCGCCGCGGATCTCCGGGGTGCGGCGCCTCGGGGGGGGCCTCGAGGTCCAGGAGCTTCGCATCGACGCCCAAAGTCCCCTGGCCGGGCGCAGCCTCTCCGACGCCCGGATCCGCGAGCGGACCGGCGCCACCGTCATCGCCCTGTGGCGCGAGGGGCGGTTCGACCCGTGTCCGCGGCCCGATGCCCGTCTTTCGCCCGGGACCATCATCCTGGTGCTCGGCACCCCCGACGCCATCGAGCGCCTGTCGGAGACGGCCCGCCCCCTTCGCCGAACGGGTCCCATCTTCGTACTCGGTCACGGCGAGGTGGGACGCAAGGTCGTCGAGTTGCTCGCGGACGCCGACGAGTCCGTCTGCGTGGTGGACCGAAGGCCGGACGCGGGCGCGGACGTGGTCGCCGACGCCCTCGACGCCGACGCCCTCGAACGCGCCGGGATCGCCGACGCCCGAGCCGTGGTCCTGTGCCTCGAAAGCGACGCCACGACGGCCTTCGCAGCCGCCATGGTCCGTGATCTCGCGCCCGATGCCGCCATCGTCGCCCGCGTGGACCGTCCCGCCAACGTGGTCCGGGTACACCGGGCCGGCGCCGACTTCGCGGTGTCCATCGGCCAGGTCGCCGGCGAGATCCTCGTGCAGCACCTGCTCGGCGACCAGGCGGCCGCCCACGAACAACGCGTGCGCATCGTCGAACGCCCCGGTCGTCCGCTCGCGGGAAGGACGCCGGCCGAGCTGCGCCTGCGCGAGACGTGCCGGACGAACCTGGTGGCGATTCGGCGGGCCGGTCGCGTGGTGACGGACGTCGATCCGAACGCCCCCATCGAGCCCGACGACGTTCTGGTCCTCGCGGCCACATCCGAAGGACTGCGGGCCTTCGATGCGCGCTACGGCTCGGACGCGGGGAGCGGGCGTCCGGCGTAGGCGCCGACCGAGAACGGGGGCCCTTGCGGGGCGTGCCGATCCTTGCGTAGCGTCGCACCATGCCGCGCCCCCTTGCATTCGTCGGGTCGCATCTCGTCCTGGCTGCGGCGCTCTCGGCGTGCTCCAAGCCCGGGCGCACGACGACGCCGCCCGAGACCCGTGCGACGCCGACGCCCAGCCCACCGACCCAGACCCGGCCCGCGCCCGGTCCCAAGGTCGCGTTCGTCGGTGCGCGGGTGATGACCGCTGCCGGCGTCACCTACGACCGCGGTGTCGTGCTCGTCGAGCGCGATCGCATCGTCGCCGTCGGCAGCGATGTGGCGATTCCCCCCGGCACGAAGGTGGTGGACGTGGCGGGCAAGGTGATCACGCCGGGACTCATCGATACCCACTCCCACATCGGCGTCTATCCGGCTCCGCACTTCGATGCCCACCAGGACGGCAACGAGGTGGTCGATCCGATCACCCCCTATGCCCGGGCCGAGGACGCCTTCTGGCCCCAGGACCCACAGATCGACCGTGCCCGGGAAGGCGGCGTGACCACCATGCAGATCCTGCCCGGGTCGGCCAACCTGATCGGCGGGGTCAGCGTCGTGGTGCGGACGGTGCCGGGCGCCCGCAGCATCCACGACGTGCGTTTCCCGGGGGCGCCCTACGGCCTCAAGATGGCCTGTGGCGAAAACCCCAAGCGTGTCTACGGCGACAAGAGCGGCCCCGATACGCGCATGGGCAACATCGCCGGGTTTCGCCGGGCGTTCCAGCAGGCGGTGGAGTATCGCGCCGCGTGGGAGCGCTACGAGGACGAACTCGAGGCGTACGAGCGCAAGGAGGCGGACGGCGAACTCGAGGAGGACGAGCGTCCGCCCGAGCCTCCGACCCGCGACTTCGGCCTCGAGACCCTCGCCAAGGTCCTCGACGGCGAGATCCTGGTCCACAACCACTGCTATCGCGCCGACGAGATGTCCATCATGCTCGAACTCGCCGAGGAGTTCGGGTTCCACATCCGCAGCTTCCACCACGCCGTGGAGGCCTACAAGATCGCCGACCGCCTCGCAGCCGCCGAGACGGCCGCCTCGGTCTGGGCGGACTGGTGGGGATTCAAGGCCGAGGCCTTCGACAGCATCCGCGAGAACGCCGCCATGCTCGAGATGGTCGGCGCGCGGGCCATCATCCATTCGGACAGTCCCCTCGGGATCCAGCGCTTGAATCAGGAGGCCGCCAAGGCCATGTACGCGGGGCGTCGCGCCGGGATCGAGGTGAGCGAGGATCGAGCCCTGCGCTGGATCACGGCCAATCCCGCCTGGGCGCTCGGCATCGACCATGAGGTCGGGACCCTCGAGCCCGGCAAGCTGGCCGACCTGGTGGTCTGGGACGCCTCGCCGTTTTCGGTCTACGCCCATGTGGAGCAGGTCTATCTCGGCGGGGAACTCGTCTACGACCGCAACCGCGACGAAAACCCCCATACCGACTTCGAGACGGGGCTTCGTCCCTTCGAGCTTGCGCCCGAAGGCATCGCACCGAAGGCCGGCGACGGCGCACGACCGGCTTCGACCCGGGAGGCAACGAAATGATTCGACGAAGGACGTTACTATGGGGAGCGGCCCTCTCGGCCATCGGCAGCGTGCGTGGCGCCCATGCGGCGGCACCTTCGCGGCGCAGGCCCCGTGACCTGCCGTTCGACTGGGACGGGCCGCGGGTCGCCATCGTCGGCGGCAAGGTCCTCGTAGGGGACGGTACGGTGGTCGAAGGGGGCACCGTCGAATTGCGTGGCGCCCGCATCGTGCGGGTGGGCACCGGTGCGCCGCAGGCGGGCGCGGATCTCGTGGTCGATGCCTCCGGCAAGGTCGTGACCCCGGGGTTCATCGCCGCCCAATCCCAGGTGGGGTTGGTGGAGATCGAGGCCGAGCGGAGCACACGGGATCTCGGCCGCGACGACGAGCATCCCATCCGCGCGGCCTACGACGTGGCGCCGGCGGTCCACGCGGGGTCGAGCCTCGTTCCGGTGACGGCCGTCGAGGGGGTCACGACCACCGTCACGGTGCCCCGCGGGGGCGTGATCGCCGGCCAGGGGGCCGTGCTCGACATGGTGGCGTGGGACCATCGCGGCATCGTGGGCCGCCCGCGGGTGGTCATGGTGGGAAGCCTGGGCCGGGCCTACGCCGGTTCGCGGGCTGCAACCCTGGCCCTCGTGCGCCGCACCCTCGAAGACGCCCGCTTCTACCTGGCCAATCGGCGGGCCTACGATCGCCGCGCCCTGCGCGACCTTGCGGCCGCACCCGCGGATCTTGCGGCCCTCGGTCCGGTCCTCGCCGGGCGCATGCCCCTTGCGCTTTCCGCCCATCGCGCAAGCGACATCCTCGCGGCCATCGAGCTGGGGCGCGCTTTCGGGCTGCGCGTGGTGGTGGTCGGAGGCGCCCAGGCCTGGCAGGTGGCCGATGCCCTTGCCGAGGCGAAGGTGCCCGTGGTCCTGCAACCGAGTCACAACCTGCCCGGCTCCATCGATCACCTCGGGGCCACCATGGAGAACGCCGCGCGACTGCACGCGGCCGGCGTCGAGATCGGCATCGCGGTGCTCGACGAGGGGCACAACGTGCGCAACGTGACCCAGGAGGCGGGGATCGCCGTGGCCGCCGGGCTACCCTACGATGCGGCGATCCGGGCGATGAGCGGTGGCCTTGCGCGGATCTACGGCATCGACGACGCATGGGGGACGTTGGCGGAAGGCAAGGTGGCCAACGTGGCCGTCTGGCCGGACGATCCCCTCGAGCTGTCGTCGTGGCCGGAGGCGGTGTTCGTCCACGGCCGGGCCCTTCCCATGGAGAGCCGGCAGACGCGCCTGCGGGATCGGTACCTCTCCCGCCTGCGACCCGGCGAACGATGAGCGATTCGACCGACCTGGAGCTATCGGGGGCGGCGTTCGAGGATCTCGTCCGGCGGGCGGCGGCCATGTGCGCGCGGGCCATCGACGGGTTGCCCGACGTGCATGCCGCAGGGCGGATCGGGGCGGAGGCCGCCGCAGAGGCGGCCGCCCTGCGCACCGACTTCTCGGACGAACCCGTGGAAGGCGGCTTCGACGCCCTCGTGCCCGTGCTCGAACGGGCCTTCGATCTCGCCCTCGTGACGTCGGGCCCCGGCTACCTGGCCTACGTGCCGGGCGGCGGCCTGCCGGTGGCGGCGGTCGCCGACCTCGTGGCGGGGGTGATGAACCGCTACGCCGGTCTCGCCGAGGCCGCGCCCGGTCCGTGCGCCCTCGAGGACGCGGTGGTGCGCTTCCTCGCCCGTGAGATCGGCTACGGCGAGGGGGCCGCGGGCGTCCTCCTGTCGGGCGGATCCCTTGCGAACTTCACGGCCCTCGTGGCCGCCCGCGAGGCCTGCCTGCCCGATGGTGCCGATCTGCGCCGGGCCATGGTCTACGCCTCCGACCAGGCCCACCACAGCGTCGCCAAGAGCGTACGGTTGGCCGGCATCCCCGCCGAGAACGTCCGCGCGATCGGCGTGGACGCACGGCTGCGCATGGATCCGTCGGCCCTCGAGACCGCCATGGCCGAAGACGTCCGGGCCGGCAGGATCCCGATGTGTGTGGTCACCTCCGCTGGGACCACCAACACGGGGGCCATCGATCCCTTCGAGGCCGTGGCCGCCGTGGCCCGAGCCCACGGGGCCTGGCACCACGTCGACGGCGCCTACGGCGGAGCCTTCGCCCTCTGCGGTCCGGGGAAGGCGCGTCTTCGCGGCATGGAACTCGCCGACTCGATCACGGTCGATCCCCACAAGGGGCTCTTCCTTCCCTATGGGACCGGCTGCCTGCTCGTGCGGGATCGGGAAACGCTCGTCCGCGCATTTCGGATGGGGGCATCGTACCTGCAGGACTTCGCGGATACGCCGGAGCTCATCGCATCGCCCGCGCACCTCGGGCCCGAGCTTTCCCGTCCCTTTCGGGGACTGCGGCTGTGGCTCGCGTTTCGTTTGCACGGGGTCGCCGCGTTTCGGCGCGCCCTCGAGGAGAAGCTCGCCCTCGCCGAGCGCCTCGCCGAGCGTCTCGCCGATCTCGCGGCGCAGGGCGTACCCGTGGAGCTGGTCGAGCGCCCCCAGCTTTCGGTCGTGGCGTTTCGCCTGGCACCTGGACGAGATCAATCGCTCGCCGACGCCAACGCGGAAAACGCCGCCTTCCTGCGTGAGATCGTGCGGCCGGGGCGCGTGTTCGTGTCGAGCACCATGCTGCCTTCGCCCGAGGGCCCGCGGTTCACCGTGCGAGCCTGCGTGCTTTCGTTTCGCACCCACCGTGCCCAGATCGATGCCGCCATCGAGGACGTGGCCGCCGCGGCCCGCGCCGTCCGCGGACCGACCCCAGCCGGAAGCGGGGTTGTGGTATAGGTCCGCCGCCCCAACGAGGAGAAGACCATGGCCGAAGCAATCCAGATGACCGACAAGGGCCTTGTGGTGCCCGACGAACCCATCATCCCATTCATCGAGGGCGACGGTACGGGGCCCGACATCTGGGCCGCGGCGGTCCGGGTCTTCGACGCCGCGGTCGACAAGGCCTACGGCGGACGGCGCAAGATCGCCTGGAAGGAGGTCCTGGCGGGGGAGAAGGCCCATGCCCGGACGGGCAATTGGTTGCCCGAGGAGACCCTCGAGGCCTTCGCCACGTACCTGGTGGGGATCAAGGGACCGCTGACGACACCCGTCGGCGGTGGGATCCGCAGCCTCAACGTGGCCATCCGCCAGCGCTTGGATCTCTATACGTGCCTGCGTCCCGTGCGGTACTTCGAGGGGGTGCCGAGCCCCGTCAAGCATCCCGAGCGGACGAACATGGTGATCTTCCGCGAGAACACCGAGGACATCTACGCCGGGATCGAGTTCCAGAACGGCACGGAGGATTGCGAACGGTTCAAGACCATCTTCGCCGAGGCGTTCCCCGAGCGCTTCGCCAAGATCCGCTTCCCCAAGACCTCCGGGATCGGCATCAAGCCCGTCTCCGAGGAGGGCACCAAGCGTCTCGTCCGCGCGGCGATCAACTACGCCTTCAAGGAGAAGCTGCCCTCCGTGACCCTCGTGCACAAGGGCAACATCATGAAGTTCACGGAAGGGGCGTTTCGGGATTGGGGGTACGAGCTTGCCAAGCAGGAGTTCGGCGCCGAGGATCTCGATGGCGGGCCGTGGCAGATCATCCGGCGGGACGGCCACGAGGTCGTGGTCAAGGACGTCATCGCCGATGCCTTCTTGCAGCAGATCCTCACGCGGCCGGAGGAGTACTCCGTCATCGCCACCATGAACCTGAACGGCGACTACATCTCGGATGCCCTTGCCGCGTGCGTCGGGGGCATCGGGATCGCGCCGGGGGGCAACATCAACTACGACACCGGCGTGGCCGTCTTCGAGGCGACCCACGGCACGGCCCCCAAGTATGCGGGCCAGGACAAGGTCAATCCCGGATCGCTGATCCTGTCGGGGGAGATGATGTTGCGGTACATGGGCTGGACGGAGGCTGCGGAGAAGATCATCGAGGGGATGAGCGGCGCAATCCGCGCCAAGACGGTCACCTACGACTTCCATCGCCTGATGGAGGGGGCGACCTTGCGCAAGTGCTCGGAGTTCGGCGACGACGTGATCGCCCACATGAACGACTGACGCCGGTCCGGCACCGGCGGGTCGAATGCGGCGATCCCTCCGAGGCGCAGGCAGGGCACTCGGCTCGGTCCCGGTGCAGAGCACGCGCCGGCGCCGCCCGCGTGGCCCGCGCGGCCCGAGGGGCGGACCGCGGCTGGTGCGGCGTGCGTGCCGCGGGACGGCGCTTGAGTCACCCCCCGATCCTGCCTAGCCTCGAAGTCGCGGAAGGAACTCCATGCCGTCGAACCGAAGCGCAATCTTCTCCGTCTCCTTGGCCCTCGCCTTCCTGCCCAGCGTCGCCTGTTCGGGTGACGACACGTCGACCACCGGCGGCGGGACGGAGACGTCGACGACGGCCGGCTCGACGGGTGCCGGCAGTGGCTCGGGCGCGACCACCCGACCTGGTACCACTTCGGCCGGGACGGACTCGGCCACGGGGTCCTCGACGGGCGCCGGTACCACCACCGGTGCCGGCACTACCACCGGCGCCGGCACCACCGGCGGCGGCACGTCCGTCGTGCGGTTCGTGGCCATGGGCGATGCCGGAGAAGGGAACACGCGACAGTACGAGGTGGCCACCGCGGTCGAGGAGGTCTGCGCCGAACGGGGCTGCGACTTCGTCCTCTATCTCGGCGACAACTTCTACGACGACGGCGTCTCGTCCGCGATGGACCAGCAGTTCATCGACAAGTTCGAGATGCCCTACGAGGGGCTCGATCTTCGCTTCTACGTGGTGCTCGGCAACCACGACTACGGCACCCTCAGCAACAGCTGGGAGAAGAGCGCCTTCGAGATCGAGTACACCCAGTACAGCGACAAGTGGTACCTGCCCAACGAGTGGTACACGTTCACGGTCGAGAACGTGCAGTTCTTCGCCCTCGATACCACGCGATTGATGTGGGACAACGGGACCGACGATCAGCAGACGTGGCTCGACGGAGAGGTGGCGGCGAGTACCGCGACGTGGAAGATCGCCTTCGGGCACCACCCCTACGTCTCGAACGGCCCCCACGGCAACGCGGGCAACTACGAGGGCGTGCCGTTTCCGCCAATGATCGCCGGTACGGTGGTCAAGGATTTCTTCGATGCATCCGTGTGCGGCAAGGTCGACGTCTACATGTCGGGGCACGACCACGACCGTCAGGCCCTCGAGGCCGTCTGCGGCACCGAGTTCTTCGTCTCCGGGGCCGGTGCCAAGCTCACCGACTTCGTCCACCGCGACGACAATCCCGTCCACTGGGAGGACGACCAGAAGGAAGGTTTCCTGTGGGTCGAGGTGGACGGGAACACCATGCACACGGCCTTCTTCGACTACATGGGCAACCTCGACTTCGAGCGCACCCTGCAGAAGTAGGGGCGCACGCCGCCGACGGTCGCCGCAGCGAAGTCCGGCGGGGCCTGCCGTGTCAGCCGGCGGCCGAAGCGGTGCCCGACGCTCGGGCCGGGGTGCCGCCGAGCTTCTCGGAGAGCACCTGCGGCACGTCGATTCCCAAGGTCGCCTTGATCTGCTCGCTGGCGGACACCAGCTTGTGCGCCAACTCGCCGCCGCCCTTGCCGTTGGACCCGCCGAGCACGGAGAGGCGCTGGACGGACAGCTCGCCCATGGTCCCCGCGAGGCTCTCGAGCAGGGGGAGGAGCTTTTGCATGAGCAGGACGTCCCGGCCGGACGTGCCGCTGCCGTGGTAGGCCTCGGTGATCTCCTCGAGCACCTTGGCCGTGGCCAGACCCTTCTCCACAATCTTCGCGGCGTCGGCCTTCGCGTCCTCCTCGGCCTTGCGGCGGGAGGCCTCCGCGGGCTCGATCACGTCGGCCCGTAGCTGCAGGCGAACCTGGGCGATGCGAGCCTCCTGCATCTCGAGTTCGGCCCGTGCCTTGGCGACCAGGGCCTGCACCTCGGCCACCTGCTCGGCGATCCGCGCGGCGCGGCGGGTCGTGGCGTCGGCGATCCTGCGCTCGTTCTCCTTGATCGCGATGTCCATCTGGCTCGCGATCTTCGCGAGTTCGGCGTTCATGGTGTTGCGCCACTTCTGCTCCGCAGCCTCGGCTTGCGCCTCGGCCTCGGCGACCTGCGCCTTGCGGCGGATCTCGGCGCTACGCTTGCGGCCGATGGCGTCGAGGTAGCCCACATCGTCCGAGACGTTCTGGATCTTGAGCGTATCGAGCACCAGCCCGAGCCGGTGGAAGTCGTGTTCGGCCTCGGCGGCGAGTTGGGCGGCGAAGCGCTCCTTGTCCTGGTTGACCTCCTCGGGCGTCAACGTGGCGAGCACGCCGCGCAGGTTGCCCTCGAGGGTCTCCCGGGCGATCTTCATGATCTGGGCACGGGACTTGCCGAGGAATCGCTCCAGGGTGTTGTCGAGCAGCGGCTGTTCCCCGGGGATCTTGAGGTTCGCGATGCCCTGGACCGAAAGGGGGATCCCGCCCTTCGAGTAGGCGTTGCGCACGGTGACGTCGATGATCATGTTCGTCAGATCCATACGGTCGACGGTCTCGAGCAGGGGGATCCGGATCGCACGACCTCCCCGGACGATGCGGTAGCCCCGTCGGCCCCCGTCGGGCGTCCGGTGGGAACGCCCGGAGAAGATGAGCACCTCGTTCGGCTGGCAGACGTAGAGCACCTTCGCGATCGTCACGGCCAGGACGATGACGAAGAGGAGGGCGAGGGCGAGCACGAGGGGCCAGAAGGGCCCCGTGGCGGCGAGCAAGGGCAAGGCGGTCGAGAGCGTCGTCACGGCAGGCTCCTTTGGGGGGCAGTGGCATTCGGGTTGGTCGGTCGGGCGGACGGGCCACGGGGGCCTTCGGCGAGCAGCGCCGGGACGTCCACGCCGGTGGTCTCGGCGAGGGCACGCAGCACCGCGGCGATGGTCTGGGGATAGGCCGCGGCGTAGCTGGCCAGGCCCGAACCGTCGCCCGGGTCGAGGATGTTCACCTCCTCGACGTCGATCCGTCGCAGGTGGGAGACGATGGTGCCCACGATCTGTTCGAGGTGCTGGATGACGTAGATCTCGCGGGCCTGGGGCCCCATCTTGCGCCAGGCGGCGGCGGTGGCGGCCAGGACCTCGGCCACGGCCTTGCCTTCCTCGGCCGTGGGTGCCGCTTCTCCCTTGGCGACGATGGCTTCGGCCTGGCGGCGAAACTCCGCCGGGATCACCACGTCGGCCTGCAGGCGCTTGCGCTCGAGTTCGGAACGGAGCTGTTGCAGCTCCTGCTCGGCTTGGGCCCGGGCCGTCAAGGCTGCGACCTCGGCCTCGCGCTCTACGGCCGCAGCCTTGCCCTCGAGTTCGGCCGCGAGCTTGGCCAGTTCGTTCTTCTTCTGCACGATGGCCGTCTCGGCCTGGGCGCGGGCCACCTCCGAACGGCGGTTGGCGTCGGCCTGGGCCTCGGCGATCTCCTGCATGGCCTGGTTCTCGGCATTCTCGGCATCGCGCAGGGCCGCGGCGATGGCCGGCCGGCCCAGGGAGTCGAGGTAGCCCGTGTCGTCGGCGACGTTCTGGATCTTGAGGGTGTCGAGTTGCAGCCCGAGCTTGTCGAGGTCGTCGCGGGCACTGCGGGCGAGGTTCTCGGCGAAGGTCAGTCGGTCCTCGTTGACCTGCTCGGGCGTCATCTGAGCGAGGACCTCGCGCAGGGCGCCTTCGAGGGTCTGTTGGGCGACGAGCCGAATCTCGTCCTCGGCGCGCCCGAGGAAGCGCTCGATGGCATTGCGCAGCAACGCCGGATCCGAGTGAATCTTGACATTGGCGATGGCATGGATCCGCAATGGGATGTTGCCGGCGGAGTAGGCGTTCTGCACCACGATGTCCACGGACATGGTGCGCATGTCCATGCGGTCGACCCGTTCGAGGATCGGAATGCGCCACTTGTGGCCGACGCCGGCGCCCGGCTCGGCATCGTCGGCACCCGCGCTGCGGGGGCGCACGATGACGGGTCCGCCCTTGCGCCCCGTGAAGATGAGCACCTCGTTGGGGCGACAGATGTAGAGCAGTCGCCGCGCCAAGAGCACGAGGACGATGACGACAAGCCCGAGGAAGAGCGCCAGGGCGAAGGCACCGATGACGGCGGATTCGGGGCCGGTGAAGGGTTGAGGGGCGAGGGTTGCTTGGATCATGGTCGATTCGTCCTCGGTCTCACACGTCGAAGGGGTCCACGATCGCCGTCTCGCCGCGCATCTCGACGATGACGGCGCGGCTGCCGGCCGGGAGGTCCGCGTCTCCGGCCGGCCTTGCGAGCACGTCCACGGTGCGGCCGGCCAGTTCGATGCGCACCTTGCCAACCCCGTCGCGGGTCACCGGCAGCAGCACACGGCCCGTCTTGCCCACGTACGCAGAGGCCTCCGGGACCTCGCCACCTGCAGGTTGGGCGAGGCGGCGCAGCACGCGGACGGCCACCTGACCTGCAGCGATGCCGACGGCGCTCGCGGCCAAGGCCGGTGCCACGCGTCCTTCGAGGATGTCGAGACCGTCGAAGACGAGCCCGGCGAGCCCGAAGAACGTGGCGAAGAACGTCCAGAATCGAAGGGACAGGAAGGTCGTGAACAGGCCGGCCACGTCGCCATGGCCCGCGTCCGTGTCCGCTTCGAGGTCCGCGTCGAAGTCGGCATCTCCCACGTCCACGTCGGCATCGCCGTCCGAGCCGAAGCCCAACGAGAACAGCAGCAGTACGCAACCGAGCACCGCGGCGAAGACATAGATGGGGAACATCGTTTCCATGCGACCCTCTCGATGGACCCTACCACGGACGCGTCGCAACTATTTCCGGGGCGAAAGGGCCCCCGCCCGCTCGGGGGGAACCTTCGGCCGTCTGGCCGGTCGCGGCCCCGTGCGTCATGGTTTCCGGCGCCATGCCGCCCTTTCGCCGGTCCTTCTTCGCGCGCGATGCCGTCCGTGTCGCCCGGGAACTCGTCGGCGCCCACATCGTCGCCGGGCCCGTGCGCCTGCGGATCACCGAGACGGAGGCCTACATGTGGCCGGGGGACTCGGCGTGTCACGCCCGGGCCGGCAAGACCCGGCGCAATGCCGCCCTGTGGGGGCCGCCGGGGCGTGCCTACGTCTACACCTGCTATGGGTTGCACCAGCTGCTCAACCTGGTCACGGGGGAGGACGGGCAGGCCCAGGCCGTGCTGATCCGATCGTGCGAGGTCGTCGAAGGGATCGAGGTGGTGTGTGCGCGCCGGGGCGCGCCCGCCGGCCCTTCGCTCTTGGCCGGTCCCGGCAAGGTCGGGCAGGCGCTCGCCGTCGATCCATCGTTCTCCCACCGCTCGGTGATCCGCGGCGGGCCGCTTTGGGTCGGGCCGGGGACGCCGCCCGCGAGGATCGCCTGCGGTCCACGGATCGGGATCGGCTACGCCGACCCCGAGGATCGGGTGCGTCCGTGGCGCTTCGCCGAAGCCGACAGCCCCGCCGTGACCTTTCGCCGAAAGCTCCGCGCGTAGGGGCGGGGCCGGCCCGGTCGCCGTGCTAGCTTCGCGGCCGCCATGACCCGTCTTTCCCTGGTGCATCGTCCCCGTCGCAATCGCAAGTCCGAGGCCGTGCGCGCGCTCGTGCGGGAGACCCGGCTTTCACCCGACGCGTTCGTGCTGCCCTTGTTCATCCACGAGGACCCGCAGGATGCGGAGATCCCCTCGATGCCGGACGTCCTCCGGTTCGGTCCCGACGGGCTGCTGCGCGAGGTGGAGGGGGCGCTCGCGGACGGGATCGGTGCGGTCGTGCTCTTTCCGAAGGTGCCCGAGGAGCGCAAGACCAACGACGGACGCGAGGCCCTCCGATCCGACGGGCTCGTGCAGCGGTCGGTCCGCGCGCTCAAGCAACGCTTCCCACAACTGGTCGTCATCACCGACGTCGCCCTCGATCCGTACTCGTCGGCAGGCCAGGACGGCATCGTCGGGGACGACGGCACCATCTTGAACGACGAGACCGTCGAGGTGCTCGCCGCCCAGGCCGTAAGCCACGCCCGTGCCGGGGCCGACGTGGTGTCACCGAGCGACATGATGGACGGCCGGGTGGGGGCGATCCGGGCTGCCCTCGACGAGGCAGGGTTCACCGACGTCTCGATCCTCGCGTACACGGCGAAGTACGCATCGGCCTTCTACGGGCCGTTTCGCGACGCCCTCGATTCGGCGCCGCGGGGCGGCGACAAGAAGACGTACCAGATGGACCCGGCCAACGCCCGGGAGGCGTTGCGGGAGGTATCCCTCGACGAGGCCGAGGGGGCGGACATGATCATGGTCAAGCCCGCGGGGCCCTACCTCGACGTGATTCGGCGTGTGCGCGAGGCGACGGTCCTGCCCGTGGCCGCCTACCAGGTCAGCGGCGAGTACGCGGCCATCTGCGCGGCGGCCCGCAACGGGTGGCTCGACGAGCGGGCCTGCGCCCTCGAGAGTTTGGTGGCGATTCGGCGCGCGGGAGCCGACCTCGTGCTCACGTACTTCGCCCGCAAGGCGGCCCGGTGGCTGCGGGATCCGTTGGGCTGACGGTCGCCGGCCGGATCACCTGCCCGGAACGCGGGTGACGGGCGTGCCCGCCCCGACCCCCATGGACGACGCTGCGTTGCCGCCGACCTCGGCAATCTCGAGGTTGCCGAAACTCCCCTCGACGACCACCAGGCTCCCCTCGGGGGCATCGCCGTAGGTGCGTACCCGCGGCAGCTCGATGTCCCGCACCCGAAGCGTCTCGGCCGGGTCGGCTCGGTTCGCGCGAAGGTTCGTGATCAGGTTGCCGTAGTGATCGCAGAACAGGATCTCGCCGCCGCGCGCCTCGGACCGCAGGGGGATGGCGAGGGCCGTAAGTTCTGCGGTGGGGCGCCGCGGACCGACGGACGCCGGGTCGGCGCCCGTCGCCAGGTGCGCGGCGACGGGTGCGAACACGTCCCGGCCGTGGAACGTGGTGCTGATCTCCTTCGCCATCAGGTCGCGGTTCTCCACCACGAACGCCGGATTCACGTCGAGGGCGGCCGCCAGGCCGTTGTCGGGCACGACGGCCAGGCGCCCGTCGGGCATGGGCCCGGCGACGATGGCGCGGTCGGTACCCACGCCGGGATCCACGACGATGCAGAGGACTGCCCCCTCGGGCAGCAGAGGGCGCGAGGTCACGGCGACGAGGGCCGCGGCGCGGATGTTCTGGGGCGGAAGGTCGTGGGCGAGGTGGAAGATATGCGCCCGAGGCGCCACCTTCGCCACCGCGAGCTCCATCTGTCCCACGTAGGGGGAACCTGGACCGAAATCCGTCAGCAGGACCACGGGGCGAACGGGGTCGGGGGCGGACGAGGGGGACATGGTGCGGCCCATGTTACCCGTGGGAGCGGTGGAGTGTCCTCGCGCGGGGGCGGGATGGTCCAGATGGGTCATCGGGTGGGGCACCCCCGTCGAAACCTTGTCTTTTCCTCGGGGTCCGACATATTGCGCGCACCTACGCCACGTTCGCCATGGCCCGCCGTTCCCAACTCGTCGTCTCGGTGCTCGTGCTGCTCGCGGGCGTTGCGGCGGCGGTCGGGCTCGTCATGGCCCGGCCGCAGGCGGCCCAGACGGAGCCGCCCGAGCGGGCGGTTCCGGTTCGCGTGATCGAGGCCCACCGGGGGCCGTCGGCCGTGGTGCTCGACCTGTCCGGCACCGTGGAGCCGTCGCGCCGCGCCGACCTCCAGGCCGAGGTGTCGGGGCGCGTGGTCGAACTCGCGCCGGAACTCGAGCCGGGCGTTCGCGTGCGCAAAGGAGATCTGCTGGTGCGGATGGACGACGCGCGGTATCGCGCGGCCGTGGCCGCACGGCGGGCGCAGCTTGCCCAGGCCATGGTGCAGGTGCGCGAGGAGAAGACGCAGCGGCGCATCGCCGAGCAAGAGTGGAAGGGCGTGGACCTCGACGAGGATGCCGCCGCCATCGCCCTGCGCGAGCCCCACCTCGAGAGCGCGCGGGCCGGCGTCGCGTCCGCCCGGGCGCAACTCGAAGCGGCCCGGCGCGACCTCGCGGCTACCCGGATCACGGCGCCCTTCGACGCGGTCGTGCTCGAAAAGCGCGTGGAGATCGGCGAGGTGGTAGGGCCGGGCGTGCCGATCCTCTCCCTGGCAGGAACCGAGGCCGCGTGGGTGCGCCTCTTTCTCGCCGCGGACGATTTGCGCTGGATCCGTCTGCCCCGGGACGGCGAGCCGGGGGCGGCGGTGCGCGTCGTCCAACCGGACGGTACGGAACGCCGCGGGGAGGTGGTCCACGTGCTCGGCAGCGTGGAGCGGCGGGGCCGGCAGGCCCAGATCCTGGTGCGCGTGGACCGGCCCTTCGATCCCCCGGAGGGGGCCAGCGACGGCGCCATGCCCCTGCTCGACGGCACGTTCGTCCGTGCGTTCGTCGAGGGGCGGAGGCTCGACGGCGTGGTGGAGCTTCCCGCCCGCGCCGTGGTCGAGGGAGACGCGGTGTGGGTCGTCGGTGAAGGTGACCGTTTGGTCCGCAAACGGGTGAAAATCGCCTTTCGCGCCCGCAACCGGGTCCTCGTCGCCGAGGGGCTCGAAGACGGCGACCGCGTGGTGACGACGCCCCTGCCCACGGCGTCGGAGGGCATGCTGGTCGCCCCCGAGCCGGTCGCCGACGACGAAGCGCCCGAAGCGGTGGAGGCCGCCGCCCCCGAAGGACCCTAGACCATGGCGCGCAGGCATCGGGGCCCCATCGCGTGGATGGCGACCAACAGCGTGGCCGCCAACCTTGCGATGCTGGTCCTGCTCATCGGCGGTCTCGTGACGGCGCTGACCATTCGGCAGGAGGTCTTCCCCGACTTCAAGCTCGACGTCGTGACGATCCAGGTGCCCTATCCCGGGGCGTCGCCCTCGGACGTGGAGGAGGGGGTGATCGTCGCGCTCGAGGAGGCCATCCGTGGCGTCGACGGCGTCAAGAAGGTCACGTCCACCGCGGCCGAGGACCAGGCCACCGTCTACATCGAACTTCGTGCGGGGACCGATCCCGACAAGGCGCTTTCGGACGTCAAGAGCGCCGTGGACGCGGTGACGACCCTGCCCAAACAGGCCGAACGTCCCATCGTCTCCCTCGTGGTGAACCGGGTCGAGGTGATCTCGGTGATCCTCTATGGCCCCGACGATCCCTTCGTCCTTCGGGAAGCCGCGGAGATCGTGCGCAACCGGCTCCTCGATCACCCGCTGGTCGAGCAGGTGGACCTGCTCGGGGCACGCCCGCGGGAGGTCTCGGTCGAGGTCGACCGGGATACGCTGCGGGCCTACGATCTGTCCTTGCCGGACCTTGCAGGCCTCATCGGTGCCCGCGCCGTGCAGTTGTCCGGCGGCGCCGTCAAGACGCCGGGAGGGGAGGTCCTCGTGCGCACCAACGAACGTCGCCATCGGGCCGCCGAGTACCGCGACCTCCCGCTGGTTGCGACCCCGGACGGCGTGGACGTGCGGCTCGGCGAGATTGCGGACGTGCGGGATGCGTTCGAGGAGAACGACGAGGTTGCCACCTTCGACGGCCGGCCCGCCATCATGTTGCGCGTCCTGCGAAGCGGCGAGCACGGTCCCATCGAGGTCGCGGCGGCGGTGCGCGAGGTGGTGCGGGACGTGCGCCCCGATCTCCCGCCGGCGATCCAGATGGCCACCTGGGTGGACTGGTCCCGGATCTACCGGGAACGGATCAACCTGCTCCTGCGCAACGGCGTCATGGGGCTCGTGCTCGTGTTGGTCGTGCTCGGCATGTTCCTCGAGGTGCGCCTGGCCTTCTGGGTGACCATGGGGATCCCGGTGTCGTTCCTCGGCGCCATCCTGCTCGCGCCGGGGCTCGACGTGACGATCAACATGATCTCGCTGTTCGCCTTCATCGTCGTGCTGGGCATGGTGGTGGACGACGCCATCGTCGTCGGCGAGAACGTCTATGCCCGCAGGCAGCAGGGGATGGGCCTCATCGAAGCGGCCATCAGCGGGACGCGGGAGGTGGCGGTGCCGGTGACCTTCTCCATCGCAACCACGGTGGCCGCGTTCTCGCCCATGTTCTTCGTGCCCGGCTTCAGCGGGAAGCTGTTCCGGGTGATCCCGACGGTGGTCATCAGCGTGCTGGCGATCTCCCTGCTCGAGTCCGTGTTCGTGTTGCCGGCCCACCTCGGCCACCTGGCCCGCGCGCCGAAGACCGGCTGGTACGCGTTCGTGCATGCACGGCAGCAGCGCGTCGCCGCCGCCCTCGAGCACTTCATCGAGCACCGCTACGGTCCCTTCCTGCGCCGGGCGCTCAGGTGGCGATACACCACGGTCGCGACGGGGATCGCCGTCCTGGCCGTCTTCGGCGGGATCGTGGGCGGCGGTCACATTCCCTTCCGGTACATGCCGAACATCGACGGCGATCTCGTGATCGCCAACGTCGAGATGCCCTACGGCGTCTCGTTGGACCAGGCCCGACAGGTGCAACGGACCCTCGTCGAGGGGGCGCGTCGGGCCGCGAAGAAGATGGACGCCGAGGACCAGGTTCAGGGGATCTTCGCGCTCATCGGGCGCACGTTCATCGACGATCCCGGGAAGGCGCGTCGGGGGCCGCCGAGCGCCCACGAGCAGAACGTGCAGGTCTTCTTGGTCCCGCAGGAGGAGCGCGAGTTCGTCGCCAGCGAGTTCGCCCGTGCCTTTCGCGACGAAGTGGGCGATCTTCCGGGCGTCGAGTCGATTCGTTTCAAGTCGGACATCGGCCCGACCCCCGGGCGCCCGATTCACGTCACCCTCCGGCACGAGGACCTCGAAGTCCTCGAACGCGCTGCATCTCGGCTCGGCGAGGCCCTGTCGAAGTTCGCCGGGGTGCGCGACATCGACGACGGCGTGACGGAGGGCAAGCCCCAGTTCGATCTTCGGCTCACGCCGTCGGGGCACACCCTAGGCATCACGGCGGCGGATCTTGGGGCCCAGGTGCGGGGCGCCTTCTACGGGTCCGAGGCCCTTCGGCAACAGGAGGGGCGGGACGAGGTCCGGGTCATGGTGCGCTTGCCACGGGATCAGCGGGCGTCCCTGAGCGATCTCGAACGGCTGCCCATTCGGACGCCGAGCGGCGCCGAGGTTCCCCTCGGCGACGTGGCGGAGGTGATCCGTACGCGCAACCGTGCGTCGATTCGACGCGAGGACGGGCGCCGGGCCATCGACGTGACGGCCGACGTGGTCGAAGGTGTGGCCGAACCCGGCAAGGTGCTCGCCGCCCTCGAGGCCGACGTGCTGCCGGACCTGCTCGCCGAGTATCCCGGCCTGAGCTACGGCTTCGGGGGCGAGAACAAGGAGCAGACGGAGGTGCTCGCCAGCCTGCAGCGCGGCGGCCTCATCGCCATGCTCGTGGTCTACGCCCTCCTGGCGATCCCGTTCAAGAGCTACACGCAGCCGCTCATCGTCATGAGCGCCATTCCCTTCGGGGTCGTGGGGGCCATCGTCGGTCACCTCGTCATGGGGTTCGAGCTGTCCATCGTGTCGGCCATGGGGCTCGTCGCCCTCGCGGGCGTCGTGGTCAACGACTCGCTCGTGCTCATCGACGCGGCCAATCGATATCGCCGCGAGGGCGCCGACGCCTTCGCGGGGATCGAGCGGGCCGGGATCCGCAGGTTCCGTCCCATCCTCCTTACGTCCCTGACCACGTTCTTCGGGCTTACGCCCATGATCCTCGAACGCTCGGCCCAGGCGCGCTTTCTGGTCCCCATGGCCATCAGCCTGGGCTTTGGCGTGCTCGCCGCCACGTTCATCGTGCTGCTTCTGGTGCCGGCGCTCTATCTCATCCTCGAGGACGTTCGGCCCGGTGCGGTGGCGCCGGCGCCCGACGAGGACGGCGAAGACGGGCAGGGCGCGCAGCCGAGCGATGCCGACACTCGTCAGCCGTTGGCGTAGGCGTCGGTGGCGGCCACCAGTTCCGACACGATGCCGGGCTCGCTCGCGGAATGTCCGGCGTCGGGCACGATCACGAGGTCGGAGTCCGGCCACGCCCGGTGCAATCGGTGGGCGTTGCGTACGGGACAGATGACATCGTAGCGGCCGTGCACGATGGTGCAGGGCAGGTGACGGATCCGCTCGACCGCATCGAGCAGTTCGGTTGGACGTTGGAGGAACCCGTCGTTCACGAAATAGTGGCATTCGATGCGGGAGAAGGCCAGGGAGAACGATGGATCCCGGCAGTAGGCCACGAGGTTGGGGTCGGGACGCAACGTGGCCACGCTGCACTCCCAGGTGCTCCATGCCTCGGCGGCCCGCCGGCGCACCTCGGGATCGTCGGCCGTGAGGCGTCGGTAGTAGTTCGCAATGGGATCGTCGCGCTCGTCGGGCGGGAGATGGGCGAGGAAGGCCTCGTAGGCCTCGGGGAAGATCAGCGCCGTCCCGCTACGGTAGAACCAGTCCACCTCGTCGGGCAGGAACAGAAAGATACCGCGCAGGACGAACTCGGTCACCCGATCCGGGTGCCGGGACCCGTAGGCCACGGCGAGGGTGCTGCCCCACGATCCACCGAAGACCTGCCACCGATCGATCCCCAGGTGCGTGCGCAGCCGGTCGATGTCGTCGACGAGATCCCACGTCGTGTTGTGCGCCAGTTCGGCATGGGGCAGGCTGCGCCCGCATCCGCGTTGGTCGAAGAGCACGATGCGATAGCGCTGTGGGTCGAAGTAGCGCCGATGCTTGGGCTCGGTACCGCCACCGGGACCTCCATGGAGGAAGACGACCGGCTTGCCGTCGGGATTGCCGGATTGCTCGTAGTAGATCCGGTGCCCGTCGCCGACGTCGAGCATGCCGGTGTCGAAAGGCGAGATGGCGGGATAGAGGGGACGGTACGGTGGTTCGGCGATACGCATGGTCGGCGGCGTAAGGAGGGCCCTAGGAGGCTCGCGTAGCCGCCTCGTAGGCGGCGACGAGCGCCGGAGGCGCCTGGACGAGTTCGATGAGGACGCCCTCGCCCCCGATGGGGGCCTCCTCGTTGCCCTTGGGATGGATGAAGCACACGTCGTGGCCCGCGGCCCCCTTGCGAATGCCCCCGGGGGCGAATCGCACGCCGCGCTCGGCGAGATAGGCGACGGCGGCCGGTAGGTCGTCGACCCAAAGCCCCACATGGTTCAGGGCCGGCTCGTGGACGCGTGGGCGCCCCTGCGGGTCGATGGGTTGCATCAGATCGACCTCTACGGACCACGGGGGCGGGCCGGCACGACAGATGCACTCGTCGACGTTCTCGCGCTCGCTGCGGTACGTGCCCGTCTTGGCGAGGCCGAGGAGCTCCACCCACAGCCGTTCGAGGCGGCTGCGATCGCGGCCCCCGACGGCGACTTGCTGCACCCCGAGGACCCGGAACGGGCGGTCGCTGCGCTGGGCGTCGGTCACGGGGACCGAGGGTAGCGCCTTTCGCCGTGGGCGCGAAGTCTCGGGCGGTCGAAGGACGACGGTGGTCCAGCCATGGGTGCCCGCACCCGGCGACGGTGCGTTGACACGCCCGGCCCGAGCGCGGACGATGGAGGACCGTGGGTGCCGCCATCTTCGCCATCTGCGTCGTCCTCGCGGGCGTCGGCTCGTTGGTGGGACTCGTGCACCGGATCGAACGGACGGAAGAGCCGGACGAGCACTACGCCCTCGCCATCCGGTTCTGGCGGCGCGTCGGACTCGTCGGTGGCCTCGTGGCGGCGATCCTGGCCTATGCGCTGCTGTCGTCGCCCATCGGGTTCGGCAGCGTCGCGGCGGCGACCTTCCTGCTGATGAGCCTGCCTCCGGTGGCGGTGCTGGCGGCGGGGTGGCGCAACAGCCGAGCGTTGCGTCGCCAAGCCGAGCGCCGCCGGCGTGCCCTGGCCGAGGGGAAGCCCGTCCCGGCCGAGGTCGTTGCGCTGCGGCCCATGTCGTTCGCGCAGGATCTGGTCGTCGTCGAGGTGGACCTCGAGCTTCCCGCCGATCGATCCGAATCGGGGCAGGGCTATCGCGCGCGACCACTGCCGCCACGTCGGGTCCGTACGCGCCAGGTCGCGCCGGCCGAACTTGCGCGCCGGCTCGCGGTGGGTGCGCGTGTCACGGCCACGGTGGTGCCGGACGAGCCGGACGTGTTCACGCTGTGGCCTGCACACGGCGCCTTGGCGGAGGGCTCTGCGCCGGGCGCCCTGCCGCCGGCAGCGGGAAGGGCGACCACGTCGTAGCTGCCCGGCGCCTCCGCGCCGTCGGCCCTATGCGGGGCCGCCGTGGAGGTGCACCGTGCCGGCGACCTCGGCGAGCACTCGGGCTTCGACCTCCGCGAGCTGCGCGAGGCGGACGCGAACGGCCTCCCGATCGCCGACGACGGCCTCGGCCAGATCGACGAAGAGTCGATGGTGTCGTGCCTCGCTGGCCAGCAGGTCGCGGTAGAGGCTCGCCACGTCCGGAGCCATCGATGCCAGCGCGTCGGCTGCGAGCGCCATGCGCTCGCAACTTCGTGCCTCGATGAGTCCGCAGCAAAGGAGCGTGTCCACGAGGCGCCCGGGCTCGTCGGTCCGGCAGGTCTCGCGCAGCCGCGCCGCATAGGCACCTGCCGGGTACTTGCCGAACGGGACCTTCCGTGCATCGAGCAGGTCGAGCATGCGCTCGAAGTGGCCGATCTCCTCCTTGGCCAGGTCGGCAAGGGGACGTTGCAGGCATGTGACGTCCGGGTAGCGGAACAAGAGGCCCAGGGCCGTCGAGGCGGCCTTCTTCTCGCAGTGGGCGTGATCGACGAGGAGCGTGTCGACGTGTTGGGCCGCCCACGGGGCCCACGCGGGGCTGGTCTCGGAGGCGAGGTGCAGCACGGTCGGCCGTGCAAGATACCAGGCGGCGCTGCGCCGGGGAGGACCATACCTTGCGACGGGCGCTGGTAGGATGGACACCGTGTCCGCTTCCGGCCGCGATCGTGTTGCGTGGGGGATCCTCCTCTTCGCCGGGCTCGCTGCATGCGGGGGGGGCCCCGCCCGCGTCGAGACCGTCTCGCCCTCCCGCGAGATGGTCGCGCGGCCCGCACCCCCCACGCAGGTCCGCGGCCGGATCCTGGCGGCCCGAGCGCAGCCCAGCGACGGCGTGGATCGTCTCCTGGTGATCTTCGATCGCCCCGTCGATCCCTCGACGGTCGTGCCGCGCGCGTTTCGGGTCGTGACCCGGGCCGGAGGCTGGGCGGTCCCCGAGCGGGCGTACCTCGATCCCGCCGACCTCGGACGAGCCGGGTTCGTCGTCGTGCTCGAGGGCGACTTCGGGATCGGGACCGACGGTCCACCGTGGTCGGTGACGATCGTCGGGCGACTCGCGGCCCAGGACGGCGTCTCCTTCGCCGGCCAGGGGGGCGAGGTGCTGCCCCCCGATGCCCCCGTGCGGATCCGCTTGGCCGCATGCGCGCACCCTCCCGTGGCCGCATCGTGTGACGGCACCGCCCTCGTGGTCGTGGCCGACGGGCCCGTCGAGGTGGATGCTACGAAGCGGACCGAAGACGAGCAGGGGCGCGACGCGGCCGACGCCACGGACGATGCCGGCGTTCGGTGGCCGCACGGCGCGTCCGATCGCAGCGCAAGCCCCGTCGCCGTCGTCTGCAGGGCGCCGGACGGTGCATGGCCCGTGCTCCGGGACGGGCGCGGGCGTCCAGTGGACGCAACCGTTGCGGCGTCGTCCCAATGTGGAATGCAGCGTACACCGATCGCACGCGGCGCCCCTCGTTCGCGCTAGGATCGCCACGTGATGCATCGGTCGAAACGCGAAATCGTTGCCATCGCTCTCGTTTGCACGGCGGTCGCGGGGTGTATCGAAGAGGAGGTGCCCATGCCCGAAGGGACCACCGGGGAGGGGGCCTTCTTCTCGGCGCTCTACGGACCCGGCATCGGCACCGAGGAGATGGAGGTCGCCCGCGCCACCGAGCGCGGGGTCCTCATCGGAGGCTTCTCCGACGGCTTCGACGACGAGGACGGCGACGGTTGGCTCGTGGAACTCGATCCGGCCGGACGCTTCGTGTCCCAGGGCACCTTGGGGGGCAAGGGCGCCGAGATGATCCTCGATCTCGTCGTACTCGACGATGGGGGCATCGTCGGCACGGGGTGGACCCAGTCCGCTGGCGCCGGGGGCTACGACGTGTGGTGCTTCCGCCTCACGTCCGATCGGGACGTGGTGTGGTCCTACGCCTACGGGGGGGAGGGGGCCGAGCAGGGGTGGTCGATCACGCCGACGACGAGCGGCAACTTCGTGGTGGCGGGGGGGACCACGTCGTTCGGCGCCGGCGGATCCGATCTGTGGCTCCTCGAGATCGACGGGGCGGGGATGCCCGTATGGCAGAAGGCGCTGGGCGGTCCGGCGGACGACGCCGGTGCCGGCGATTTCGAGGAGTTTACGGCGCGCGTGATGGAGACGCCGACGGGGCGGCTCGTGGCGGTGACGGAGACGCAGTCCTTCGGCGCGGGCGATGCGGACGTGTGGGCCCTCGGGCTCGACGGAGACGGCAGTGTCCTGTGGCAGAACGCCTACGGCGGTGCCGACGAGGACACGGTCTGGTCGGCCGCGCTCGCAAACGACGGCCGCGTCATGGTTCCAGCGGTCACGTCGTCGTTCGGGCCCGACGGTAGTGGCGACGTTTGGTGGCTCGTCCTCGACGAGGATGGCGGCCTCTTGACCCAGCGGGTCCTCGGGGAGCCGGGGATCTACGACGAGCCGATCTCCGTGGTCCCGACCTTCGATGGTGGCGCCGTCCTCGGTGTGAGCGGCTATCCGGAGGGAGCCTGGCAGGACATCCTGCTTCGCCTCGATGCCGACGGCATGCCCCTGTGGCACCGTCGCTACGACATGGGGTGGAGTTGGACGAATGCACTCGTGGCGGACGCCGACGAGGCGATCACCGTCGCCGGGGTCTACTGGGGAGGCGATCCCCAACCGGACGTGATGGATCTGTGGGTCATGCGGCTTTCCTTCGACGGTGACCTCACCGCTTGCGACCGTATCGAGGACACCGACCTCCACGTCGAGGAGACGGCGGCCGTCGTGACGTCCACGTCGGCGGTCGAGACCCCCACCATGGTGGAACCGGTGCCGGCGGACGTTACGTGGACGACGACGCAGGACCGTCCGCGATACTACTGCGGCCCCTGAGGCGCCCGTCGCGGGCGGCGCATCTTCGAGCCCCTCGAGGGCGGTGCGAATCGCCCCTACGGCCAAGCTCGCGCTTTGCCCATTGCGACGCCATGCCGTAGGCTCCCGGCCCGTGGTACCGGCAGGCGAACGCGCTCCCATACGACGACTCATGTGCGCCAACCGTGGCGAGATCGCCATTCGGGTGTTCCGCGCCGCCACCGAGCTCGACATCCGCACCATCGCGATCTTCAGCCACGAGGACCGGGTGCACCTCCATCGCTACAAGGCCGACGAGGCCTATCCGGTGGGGCAGGGCCAAAGCCCCGTAGCGGCCTACCTCGACATCGACGAAATCGTGAAGGTGGCCGTGGAGAACGAGGTGGACGCCATCCATCCGGGCTACGGCTTCCTGTCGGAGCGGGCCGACTTCGCCGAGGCCTGCGCGAAGGCGGGGATCCGGTTCATCGGCCCTTCGCCCGAGGTCCTGCGGCTCTTCGGTGACAAGACCCTCGCACGCAAGGCCGCCGCCGCCGCCGGGTTGCCCATCGTGCCCGGGACGGACGAACCCGTCCGCAGCCTCGACGAAGCCATGACCTTCGCCAAGGAGGCGGGCTTTCCCATCATGGTCAAGGCGGCCATGGGGGGCGGCGGCCGCGGCATGCGGATCGTCCACACCCTCGCCGATCTCGAACGCGCCCTCGAACGCGCCCGCTCCGAGGCCAAGGCTGCCTTCGGGGACGCGAGCGTCTTCCTCGAGCGCTTCGTGCCGAACCCGCGCCACATCGAGGTGCAGGTCCTCGCCGACGCCCACGGCGACGTCGTCCACCTCTTCGAGCGCGACTGCTCCGTGCAACGGCGCCACCAGAAGGTGGTGGAGGTCGCACCATCGGCCCTCGACGACGAGCTGCGCCGGCGGATCTGCGCCGACGCCGTCGCGCTGGCCCGTTCGGTGGGCTACGAGAACGCCGGAACCGTGGAATTCCTCGTGGACGGCGAGGGGCGACACTACTTCATCGAGGTCAACCCGCGGATCCAGGTGGAGCACACGGTCACCGAGGAGGTGACCGGCATCGACATCGTACAGTCGCAGATCCGCATCGCCGAGGGGGCGAGCCTCGCCGACTTGGGGATCGTGCAGGGTGAGATCGCCGTCCGCGGCGCCGCCATCCAGTGCCGCGTGACCACGGAGGATCCCGAAGCGGATTTTCGCCCCGACACGGGGCGACTGCAGGCGTTTCGGGCGGGGGAAGGCATGGGGATCCGACTCGACGGGGGATCGGGCTACGCCGGCGCCGTCATCTCGCCCCACTACGATTCGCTCCTCGTCAAGGTGACGGCCCACGCGCGCACCTTCGACGAGGCGGCCCGCAAGCTGCGTCGCGCCCTTTCGGAGTTTCGCGTGCGGGGCGTCAAGACGAACATCCTGTTCCTCCTGGCGGTGCTCGACCACCCGGCGTTCCTCGCCCGCCGCTACGACACCTCGTTCGTCGACTCCACGCCGGACCTCTTTCGTTTCCCGCGCCGCCGCAACCGAGCCCAGCGCCTGTTGCGCTATTTCGGTGAGGTTGCCGTCAACGGGCCCATGACCCCGTGGATGAGCGCGGAGGCGCCGTCGACCCACGACCCCGAGGTGCCTCAGGATTCGGTGACCGAGCCGCTGCCCGCGGGGTGGCGTCGCGTGCTCCTCGAAGAGGGGCCCGAGGCGTTCGCGGCCGCCGTCCGGCGGCATCCGGGGCTTCTCCTGACCGACACCACGTGGCGGGACGCCCACCAGTCCCTGCTTGCCACGCGCGTGCGAACCCGTGACATCGAGGCCATCGCTCCGGCGACGGCGCGGCGGATGCCGCAGATTCTCAGCCTCGAGATGTGGGGCGGCGCGACCTTCGACGTGGCCATGCGATTTCTGCGGGAGTGCCCGTGGGATCGGCTCGAGCGCCTGCGCGAGCGCGTCCCGAACATTCCGTTTCAGATGCTCCTGCGCGGCGCCAACGCCGTCGGCTACACGAACTATCCGGACAACGTGGTCGAGCGCTTCACGGCGGCGGCCCGTCGCTACGGTATCGACGTGTTCCGGATCTTCGACTGCCTCAACTACATGGACAACCTCGCCCTCGGGATCGACGCGGTCGGCCAGGCGGGGGGCGTCGTCGAGGCAGCGATCTGCTACACGGGGGACGTCGCGGATCCGGGGCGGACGAAGTACAGCCTGCAATACTACGTCGACCTCGCCGGCCAACTCGTCGAGCGGGGCACCCACATCCTCGGCATCAAGGACATGGCGGGGCTGCTCAAGCCCCAGGCTGCTCGCTTGTTGGTGGCAGCGCTGCGGGCGGCGTTCCCCGACGTGCCCATTCACGTGCATACCCACGATACGGCGGGGACGGGCGTCGCTTCCATGCTCGCCGCCGCCGAGGCCGGGGCCGACGCCGTGGATGCGGCCCTCGACGCCATGGCCGGGATGACGAGCCAACCTTCCATGGGGGCCATCGTGGCCGCCCTGCGGGGCACGGAACGCGACACCGGAATCGAGCCCGGCCACGTCAGCGAGCTTTCGGCCTACTGGGAGCAGGCCCGTGCGCTCTACGCCCCGTTCGAATCGGGCATCAAGAGCGGAAGCGCCGACGTCTACGAGCACGAGATGCCCGGAGGGCAGTACACGAACCTGCAGTTCCAGGCACGCCAGCTGGGCCTGGCCGGCAGGTGGCGGGCGATCAAGCGGGCCTACGCCGAGGCCAATCGTCTGCTCGGCGACATCATCAAGGTCACGCCCTCTTCGAAGGTCGTGGGGGATCTGGCCCAGTTCATGGTGCAAAACGACCTCACGGCCGAGGACGTGCTGGCCCAGGCCGAGACCTTGAGCTTTCCCAAGTCGGTCGAGGACTTCTTCCTCGGGTATCTCGGCGAGCCGCCGGGAGGCTTTCCCGAGCCCCTGCGTACCAAGGTGCTCAAGGGACGCAAGCCCATCGAGGGGCGTCCGGGCGCGAGCCTTCCGCCCTTCGACTTCGACGGCCACCGTGCGGAACTCGTCGAGCGATTCGGTGAGCGGATCCGGGACGTGGACGTGATCTCGTCGGCCCTCTACCCCGAGGTCTTTCGCGAGTACATGGAGGCCCGCGAGAAGTACAGCGATCTGTCCGTGGTGCCCACCCGGGCGTTCCTCGCACCGCTCGTTCCCGGTGAGGAGATCCAGGTGGAGATCGAGCGGGGCAAGATCCTCATCGTCAAGCTTACGGCCATCGGCGATCTTGCCACTGATGGTACGCGACAGGTGTTCTTCGAACTCAATGGCCAACCGCGCTCGATTCGAGTCGAGGACCACAGCGCGCAGGAGATGGTCGTGCGCCGAGAGAAGGCCGACCCCGCCGATCCGGGGAGCGTGGGCGCGCCGATGCCGGGGGGCGTCGTGGACGTCCGCGTCAAGCCGGGGGACGCCGTCGGTGCGGGTGACCCGGTCGTGGTCCTGTCGGCCATGAAGATGGAGCTTTCCGTGGCCGCTCCGGTCGCAGGCAAGGTTCGGCGCGTGGCCGTCGGTGCCGGCGACCATGTCGACGCGGGCGATCTACTGGTGGAGATCGAGCCTTCCGCCGACGCGTGACGGACCGGCGGCTCGCTCTCACCTGGCGCCGAGCAGCACCCCGCGTCCTTCGAGGTCGGCGAACAGTTCCGCGGCGACGGCGAGGTGATGGTCGTCGAGGGGCCGGCCCAAGGCCGCACATGCCTCGCGCAGTGCCGGCTCGACGGCCGAGCCGTCCTCCACGATCCGTCGCATGAGTTCCCATCCGAACGAAGAGAGCAACAGGTACCGGGCCTTGTACGCCGTGCGGTCGCGGTAGACCAGAAGCGGCGTATCGGCCTGCTCGGGCACCGTCCGGTCCTTCGGGTTGCGGGGCAGCCGGTGGAACCCGTAGTCGAAACGTGCAAGGCGCACCGATCCGTCCACGCGCAACGGACGGTCGAGGGCCAGGGGGCGACCGGTGTGGGGTTCTCCCCCGGACGGCTCGTTGGCCACCTCGTAGTCGAGCAGCTCGTAGCGGCCGAGTTGCGCGAGGTAGGGGGGGACGTCGGGCGCGTCCGCCCATCGCGGTGCGACCCATGCGAGGAACTCGCCGGGCACGTCCCGCAGGTACGGGCTCTTGGGGCCGCGCTCGGCCATGAAGCCGTCGAAGTCGGCCCCGAACGCGGCGTCGCCCCGTCTCGCCACGGTACGTGGCATCAAGCCGCGGGTGGCGTTGCGCAGGCGGTTGTGGACGAGCCGGCGGTAGGTGACGAGGCGTCTCGGACCCGTGGCGAGCAGGGCTGCGCGGTCGGACGGTCCGAGGCCGAGATCGGCGAGGTAACGGTCCGCGTCGGCGGCCAGGCGCGCCGGCGCGTCCGGATCGACGCAGATCCGAAAGAGGGCCAGCACCCCGGGGGCTGCCTCCGGAACCGTCTCGGCGGTCGCATCAACGGGTCGCATGGCTCGTATGCTCCGTGTGGATCGAGCGTTGCCGATGCCGGGCGATGGCCGCCTCGTAGGTGGCGCGGATGCCGGCCAACTCGTCCACGAGTTCCTCGAGGGGCGGTAGGTTGTTGTCCCGCTCGAGGAGGACGGGCACCGGACCGGTGCGCTCGACGACCCACGCGAGCAGTTCGTGGACGCGGGGCTCGGCCCGCGCGCCGTGGGTGTCCACGTAGAGGTCGTCGTCGTAGCGCTCGTGGCCGGCGACGTGGATCTGGATCACGCGGTCGAGGGGCACCTTCGACAGGAAGTCCATGACGTCGGTGCCGTGGTTCTTGGCGTTGACCCAACAGTTGTTGACGTCGAGGAGCAAGCCGCAGTCGGCACGGCCGCATACCTCGGCGATGAACTCCGCCTCGTCGCGATCGCTCGCGCCGCCGTGGGCGTACCAACTGATGTTCTCGACGGCCATGGGACGACCGAGGTGGTCGCGCACGCGCATGACCCGTTCGGCGACGTGCCGCGCACTGGCGGTCGAGAACGGTACGGGCAAGAGGTCGTGGAGGAGCGTGCCTTCGAGCCCGCTGAAGCAGAGGTGATCCGAGTGCCAGGGGCTACCGGTACGGGAAAGGAAGTCCCGAAGCGTGTCGAGATAGGCCGGGTCGAAGGGGCCCGTGCCTCCGAGGGAGAGCATCAGCCCGTGACTGAGGATCGGGTGGCGATCGGCGATGCGCTCGAGCAGCGCGTGGGAGCGACCGCCGCGATGCATGAAGTTCTCGGGCGAGATCTCGAGAAAGTCGACGACGCCCTCGAGAGCACCTTCGGCGACGCGTTCGAGGTAGCGGCTTCGCAGGCCGAGGCCTACGCCCGTAGGGCCGTGGGGACGCTCCATGGAATCACCGGTGCGGGCGAAAAGAGCCTACGACGAAAGAGTCGAGCCCGCGACCTTTGGAGGGCGCGGGCTCGCAGGGTGCGTTCGGACGATCCTCAGGCGGCGCCGCCGCAAGAGCCTTCGGCCTTCTCGCCGCCGCAGGAGCCTTCGGCCTTCTCGCCGCCGCAGGAGCCTTCGGCCTTTTCGCCGCCGCAGGAGCCTTCGGCCTTCTCGCCGCCGGCCGCATCATCTCCGGCCGGTACCTCGGTGGCCGCCTTGTCCTTGCCGCAGCCGGAGACGACGAGCGTTCCGGAGCTCAAAATCGCGAGAGTCGCTGCAATGTCCTTGAGATTTGCCATGTGTGTGTCTTCTCCTGTGGGTGTCCCGCAAGCGAGATGTCGGCGGGTTCGACGTCGGTGTGGCCGAGAATGTTACGCCGGATCGGCGGTTCGTGTCCGATTTTTTTCACCGCTGGACTCGGCGCATGGGGCGCCGCGTTCCGAGGGCGGCCCCGCAGCCGGTGCGGATGCGGCGCCACCCGCTGCGGAGGATGTCTTGGTGTCGGTGAGGCGGTGGCCGTGGCGCTCGATGACCTCTTCGGAGCCGCAGCCGCGGCACTCCGGTTCCAAGGTGGCATGTTCGATGCCCCATTGGACCGCCAGGTGGCGGTGGACCTCGCGGAGGATCCGTTCCACGTCGTCGAGGGAGCGGTTGCACAGCTTGACGTGGGCCGTGAGCAGCCGCTCGCCGCCTCCCGTCTGCCACACGTGGACGTGGTGCAGTCCCTCGATGTCGCAGGCCGCGGTGCATTCGTCGGCGAGCTGCTCCACGTCGAGCTCCGCCGGCGCCGCCTCCATGAGGATGGCGAAGGCCTCGGTGAAGATCCTCCAGCCGACCCGCACGATGAAGAGCGAGACCACGAGGGACGCCGCCGGATCGACCCACGGGGGCACCCCCCAGCGGGCGGCGATCCCGACGCCGACGACGATGACGCTGGTCAACGTGTCCTGGACCAGGTGAGCGAAGGCGCTGCGGACGTTGAGGTCGTCGTCCTTGGCATGCCGGTGAAGCAGGAGGACGGCGGCGAGATTGGCGGCGAGACCGACGATGGCGATGGGCAGCATCAGGTGAACGTCGATCTCGCGGGGTGACAGTAGGCGGACGATCGACTCGCGCACGAGGAGCGTCACCGCAACCAAGAGCATCGCGCTGTTTCCGAGGGCGGCGAGGACCTCGAGGCGACGAAACCCGAAGGTGTGGCGGGCCGACGGCGGCCGGCGTGCGAAGCGCCGCGCGATCATGGCCAGCACGAGGGAAAGCACGTCGGTCAGGTTGTGTACGGCGTCGGAGAGAAGCGCGAGACTCCCCGACGCGATGCCGCCGACGAACTCCGCGACGACGATCGCTGCGTTCAGCAGGATCGACCACGCAAGGCGCCTGTCGACACGGTCGGCATGGTGGACGTGCACGTTGCGGCTACTTTCGCAACGCCCACGACGGTTCGCAAATCGCAAAGGGGGCTCGCCCTCCCACACGAGCCGATCGGCGCCCCGAGGTCGACGGGAGGGCGTGCGGGCCGATAGCATCGGGCCGTGTCGCCCGACGCCGACGCCCGGTCGACCGGGTACGCCCGCTACACCCTCGCGCTGCTGGCGGTATTGAATTTCCTCAACTACGCCGACCGTTACGTGCTCGGTGCGGTCCTCGAGCCGGTACGGGCGGAGTTCGGGTTGAGCGGCACGGAGGCGGGGCTGCTCGGCTCGGTGTTCATGGTGGTCTACATGTGCGTGGCCCCGCTCACCGGATACCTGGGCGACAGGGCGCGGCGTACACGGATCGTCGCTCTGTGCGCCCTAGCATGGAGTCTTGCGACGGCGGCCACGGCCCTTGCGGGCAGCTACGCCCAATTGCTCGTGTTGCGGGCCCTGGTGGGCGTCGGGGAGGCGGGATACGCCGCCATCGCCCCGTCGCTGGTGGCCGACCGATTCACGCCGGACCGGCGTGGCCGTGCCCTCGCCTGGTTCTACCTTGCGATCCCGGTGGGCAGCGCCCTCGGATTCGTGGTCGGTGGGTTGGTCGCGGCGGCATGGGGGTTTCGCGCGGCCTTCGTCGTGGCCGGCGCGCCGGGGCTCGTCCTCGCGGCCCTGGCCTGGCGCCTTCCCGAGCCGCCGCGGGGCGCCCTCGATTCGGCGGCGCTGCGCCCGGCCGAGCCCTTGTCGCCGAGGGCGACGTGGCAGAGGCTCGTCCGCACGCCGGCGTGGGTCGTCAACACGGCGGCGACGGCGCTGATGACCTTCACCATGGGAGGCCTGGCGTTCTGGATGCCCGCGTTCCTGCAGCGCACCTACGATCTCGCCGTCGACCAGGCCAATCTCATGTTCGGCGGAGCGACCGTGGCGGCCGGACTCCTTGGGACGTTCGTGGGGGGCTACCTGGGCGATCTCCGGCAGCGCAACGATCCTGCGGGCTACTTCGTCGTCAGCGGGTGGGGGCTCCTCGTCGGTGCGCCGTGCGTGCTCGCCCTGCCGTTGCTCGCCGGGCCCGAGGCCGTCGTGGCCCTTTCCTTCGTCGCCGAGTTCTTCCTCTTCTTGAACACGTCGCCGCTCAATGCGGCCCTCGTCGCGTCGGTTCCCGCCCACCTTCGGGCCAGTGGGTTCGCCATCAACATCTTCCTCATCCATGCCTTCGGCGATGCGGTGTCGCCGACCTGGATTGGATGGGTGAGCGATCGCG
This sequence comes from Deltaproteobacteria bacterium, assembly GCA_003696955.1. GTDB lineage: Bacteria > Myxococcota_A > Polyangia > Nannocystales > Nannocystaceae > J032. The sequence goes on from RFGU01000026.1 coordinate 85,510, forward strand.
TGGGGCTCGGGGTGGGGCTGGCCACGATGGCGGTCCCCGTGGCGATAGGCGGCATGCTCCTCGTGGCGTCGGCCCGCTGGGTCAGGCGATGGCCCGGGGGGCTCGCCCATGTCAGGCCGTAGGCCGAGGCGCGGCACCCTCGGGGGGCGTTCGCGGGGGGATCCGATCCATCGCCCGTTCGGCGAGGGCTGCGATGGTCAGGCTCGGGTTGACGCCTGGGTTCGACGAGATCGCCGAGCCGTCCACGACGTAGAGCCCCGGATACCCGAAGACCTCGTGGTTGGCGTCGATGACGCCTTCGCTCGCATCGCGTCCCATGCAGCATCCGCCGAGGATGTGCGCGGTCGTCGGGATGTCGAAGAGGATCTCGGGGACGCCGGAGAGGGGCTCGCCGTCGAGCTTGGCGGCGACGCGACGCGCGATGGCCGTCGCTTCGGGGATCGTCGCCCGCGGCCGCGGTCCCTCGTCACGCCGGGTGGTCAAGCGTCCGGTCCAACGGCTTCGGACGATGCGAAGGGTACCTTCGACCGCTTGCATGTAGAGTAGGATGATCGAGTTGCGCGCGAGGTCGGGCGTCGCAAGGGCCCGCAGCACGCGAAGTGGATGGCGCAACAGGTGCAAGATCACGCGCAGCAGCCGGACGAGGACGTTGCTGCCGGGCGCGTGGGGGCCAAGGAGGACGCGAAACACGTCCGACCCGGCGGCGTAGCGCACGGGTTCGACGTGGGCACCTTCGTCGAGATCGTAGATGGAGCCGATGGCCACACCCTTGCTGTGGTCCGTGTCGCGCCGTCGGCTCACGACGTAGATGAGCGATTCTTGGTTCGTACGGATCCCACGGCCGAGCCGGTCCGAAAGCCGGGGGAGGCCGTCCGCGCGTTCCTTCATGGCGAGCAGGAGCTCGAGGGTGCCGAGGACCCCGGCTGCCAGGACGACGCGCTCGGCCGTGTGGCGTTCGCGCCGCCCGTCCTCGGACACGGCATCGACCACGTAGCCGCCGCGTTCGGCCGGGCCGAGATGCACGACCTTGCGGCCGCAGAGGACGGAGAGCCCGCCTCGCTCGGCCAGGTGCAGGTAGTTCTTGTCGAGGGAGTTCTTGGCGTCGTAGCGACACCCGAGCATGCAACCGCCGCAGCGAATGCACCCCGTGCGGTGCGGTCCGGCTCCACCGTGATAGGGGTCGGGCACGGTGACGCCGGGCTCGCCGAAGTAGATGGCCACTTCCGTGGGGCGATGACGGTCTGCGCGGCCGTCCTCCCGGGCGATTTCGGCCAGGATGTCGTCGGCTGGCGTCGAGAACGGGACCCGTGCGACGCCGAGCATGGCGCGCACCCGTTCGTAGTAGGGGCGCAGTTCGTTCTGCCAGTCGGCGAGGTCGGCCCACGAGCCCTGGCGAAAGAAGGCTCCCTTCGGGATCGGATGGGTGCAGGCGTAGCCCAGGGATCCGCCGCCGTAGCCGGTGCCCGACAGCACGGTGACGTGGGGAAAGAACGTCATGCGGAAGATCCCGCGCGCGCCGAGGGCCGGGGCCCAGAAGTAACGCCGGAGATCCCAGTTCGTGTGGGGAAAGTCGGCGGGCCCGAGGCGCCGTCCCGCTTCGAGGAGGAGCACCCGATACCCCTTTTCGACCAGCCGGAGGGCGCACACGCTACCCCCGAATCCCGAGCCCACCACGATCCAGTCGTACTCGGGGAAGGTAGGCTCGGATTCGAGCGCCGGATGGGAGCCAGGAGCGGTCAGGGCGGACCGGAGAGTACACCGGGCCGGCGCGTGTGCGCATGGGCGCCGCTGGCCGGGAGCGGACGGGGGCGCCGGCGCCCCGTGCCTTGAGTTCCGGCCGGCCGGTCGGTAGGTTGGTCCCGTGTCGGACCCCGCCGGCCCCACTCACCCGAACGCCGCGGTGGGCCTGGCGACGGGGCGGTTTCGCCCGGACACGGGCGAGTGGACCGAGGTCGACGAAGCCATGGCGGCGGTGCTCGAACGTCCCGAGGCGCCCGCATGGACCACCGCGCTCGTGCGGCTCGGGCGCCACGTGCTCGAGACCCGGCAGGAGGCTTCGCGGGCGGTTCCCGAGGCCACGGGGGACCGTCGGTCGTGGGTGGTCTGGGTGCGACCTTCGGCGCACCCAGGTGACGTGGAGGTGGCGACGTTGCCGTTGCCTCCCTCTGCGGCCGCCGACGTGGTGGCCGCCCACGCCCGTTCGAGCCGGGCCCAACGGCTCGAATCCATCGGTCAGTTCGCGAGCGCCGTGGCCCACGATTTCAACAACCTCTTGGCGGCGATCCGCGTAACGGCGCACACCCTCGGCCATGAGATCGAAGACCCGCGCAAGCGAGAGGACTGTCGCCGGATCGTCGAGGCGACGGAGCGGGCCGCACGGCTGACCCAGGGACTATTGCACTTCGCGGGCCGGTCCGGCGGGCCTCGGACGCGGGTGGACGTCGCCGCCTTGTTGCGCGAACTTGCGACGATTCTGCCGAGCATGGTGGGCGAGGGCATCGACCTAGATCTGTCGGTACCCGAAGAATCCCGTTGGATCGTCGCCGCGCGCACCCAGGTGGAGCAGGTCGTCATGAACCTGGTGCTGAACGCCAGGGAGGCCATGCCCCGGGGCGGGCGCCTGCGGATCGGCATCGAGGCACTCACCGCGACCACCGATTGCGAGGAGCTCGGATGGGATCTCCCGGCCGGGGCCTATTTCGTGCTCTTCGTCGAGGACGAAGGGCCCGGGATCCCCCCGGAGCATCGGCAGGTCGTGTTCGAGCCGTACTACTCCACGAAGACCCACGACGGCCAACGCGGTCTCGGCCTCGGCCTCGCCACGGTCTACGGCGTCGCGCGCAGCCTCGGAGGGGACGTGCGCATCGACGAGGGGGGCAAGGGCGGGGCGCGTGTGGAGGTGGCGCTGCCCCAGGCCGAAGGGGGCGCGGACGTCGTGGCGGCCAAGGTAGCGTCACCCCGGCGCCGCGGTGGAACGGCCGTATTGGTGGTCGACGACGACGCGCTGGTACGCCGCACGACGGCACACTTCATCGAGGCGCTCGGCTATCGCGTCTATGAAGCGGAGTCGGGGATCGGCGCGCTTTCCGTCGTCGCAAGTCACAAGGACGAACTCGAGGCGGTCCTGCTCGACATGATCATGCCCGGGATGAACGGCCGTTCGACGTGCCGGGCCATCAGGCGGATGGCGCCGCGCGTCCGCGTGCTCATCATGTCGGGCTGTACCACGCCGGGCGACACCGAGGCCGCGTTGGCCGACGGGGCCGAGTGTTTCCTCGCCAAACCGTTCGACCTCGACGATCTCGCGGCTCGGCTCGGTCGAGTCAACGGGTCAGACGACGGTACTTGACGCGTTTGGGCACGAGGGCGTCGTCCCCGAGCCGCTTTCGCCGGTCGGCCTCGTAGTCGGCGTAGTTGCCTTCGAACCATGTGACGCGGCTTTCTCCCTCGAACGCGAGGATGTGCGTGGCGATGCGGTCGAGGAACCAGCGGTCGTGGCTGACGACCACGGCGCAGCCCGGAAACGCAAGCAGCGCCTCCTCGAGATGGCGGAGGGTCTCCACGTCGAGGTCGTTGGTGGGCTCGTCGAGGAGCAGCAGGTTGCCGCCCCGGCGCAGAAGCTTGGCCAGGTGGACCCGATTGCGCTCGCCGCCGCTCAGGACGCCGACCTTCTTCTGCTGGTCGGGACCGAGGAAGTTGAACTTCCCCACGTAGGCGCGGGAGTTGATCTCGCGATCTCCGAGGCGGAGTGTCTCCTGGCCGTCGCTGATCTCCTCCCAGACGGTCTTGTCGGGATCGAGGGCGTCACGCGTCTGATCGACGTAGGCCAGGTCCACGGTCTCGCCGATCCGCAGGGTGCCGGTATCGGGGGCCGTCTCGCCCACGATCATGCGAAACAGGGTGGTCTTGCCGGCCCCGTTGGGGCCGATGACACCGACGATGCCTCCCCGGGGCAGGTGGAACGACAGATCCTCGAACAGGATCTTGTCCCCGTAGGACTTCGAAATCCCCTGGGCTTCGACGACGACGTTGCCGAGGCGTCGCGTGAAGGGGATGTGGATCTCCGTGGTGTCGCGCGTGCGATCCTGCGCCTGTTCGAGCAGCTTCTCGTAGGCGGCCACCCGGGCCTTGTTGCGGGCTCGCCGCGCCGACGGCGTCATGCGGATCCACTCGAGTTCGCGGGCGAGCTGCTTGCGGCGTTTGCTCTCCTGGCGCTCTGCGGCGGCGAGCCGCTCCTGCTTCTGTTCGAGCCACGACGAGTAGTTGCCCTTCCACGGGATCCCCTTGCCTCCTTCCAATTCGAGGATCCAGCCCACGATGTTGTCGAGGAAGTACCGGTCGTGGGTCACGATGAGGACGGCACCGGGGTATGTTCGCAGGTGGTTTTCGAGCCAGGCGACCGTCTCGGCGTCGAGGTGGTTGGTGGGCTCGTCGAGCAGCAAGAGGTCCGGCTTTTCGAGCAACAGGCGGCACAGGGCGACGCGGCGGCGCTCGCCCCCGCTCAGATCGTCGACCCGGGCGTCCCCGGGGGGAAGGCGCAAGGCGTCCATGGCGATCTCGAGTTGGCGGTCGAGATCCCACGCGCCGAGGGCGTCGATCCGTTCCTGCAGTCGTGCTTGCTCGTCGATGAGGGCCTGCATCTCCTCGTCGCTCGAGACCTCGGCGAATCGGTTGCTGACCGCCTCGAACTGATCCAGCAGGGCCTTGGTGGCGGCGACGCCCTCCTCGACACAGGCCCGCACCGTCTTGCCGGGGGCGAGATGGGGTTCTTGGGGCAGGTAACCCACCGTCGCGCCTTCGGCGAGGCGTGCCTCACCGCCGAACTCGGTGTCCACGCCGGCCATGATCCGCAAGAGCGTGCTCTTGCCGGCGCCGTTGCGGCCGATGATCCCGATCTTGGCGTCCGGATAGAATTGCAGGGAGATCCCGTCGAGAACGGTGCGGCCGTTCGGATGGGCCTTGCGAAGGTCGTGCATCGTGTAGATGTAGGCGCGGCCGGACATGGGAGGCGCAGCATACCCTTGCGGTGTGCGCCGTCGCCACGCGGTCGGCGACGGCGACGGGCCGGTGGCGGCGCGGCCCGGTTCGTCGCGGTCGGAGGATCACCGTCCGCGGGACGCGCACCGACGGCGGGCTTCGGACCTCGACAGGCGGTCGGCCTCGCCGCTTCGGAAGGCTCGAACCGGGTTCGGGTCGTAGCACGGCGGTTCACCGGGGCCTGCGTAGTCCACCCACAATGCGTCGTGCCGGCGCACGTCCACATGGACGAAACTGCTGTTGGGATAGTAGCCGACGCCGATCCCCCTCAGGTTGCGGCGCAGCCATTCGACGACCACCCGATTCGGCACGCCCGGGATGCGCACGTCCGCGGCGCGCCCCCGCAGGTGCCGGCTCTTCTTGGCGGACCTGCTGTGGTTGCGGTACCCGGAGACGAGGATCACGGGGTGGGCGGGAAAGGCCGCGGACAGCCGGGCGAGCACCCATGCGAGTCGAAAGTGCACGGGATGGTCGCGCCCGGAGCGGACGTCGCGGAACAACTCGCGCAGGACGGGCAAGGCGGCGTAGTCGATGCGGCCGTGTCCGTCGGCGACCCGCACGCGAACGGCTCGTCCGGTCCCCAGGCGCTCGATCCACAGGACGAGGGGTGCCCGTGTACGTGGCGCGGTGGTGGCGGAGCGCGCGGCGCCGGGGGAGGTGGCACGGGCCTGCGGCCCGCAGATGGCGGCGGCCCACGTGAGGCTGGCCGCGAGGAGGATCCGTGTGTAGGGGCGTTGCCGGTGCGGGTGGAGCATGGGGCCGCGTCGTCGACGGACCGGGTTGCAAGGTTCGCACCCTGCCCGCGAAGGGCGGGGGCGGGCGCCACGGCGGCCTCGGACGGTCCACGGCGGCCCGTGGCGGGTGGGGCTGCGACGGCTTGCCGCGGCGGGGGCTTCGCGCTAGTCCTGCCGGCCGAGATGGACGTTTCGGCCTCCCTGTCCGCCGCCTGCAAGGCCTCCCTCGCCTCCTACGGGGTCGACCAGTGGGGGCGCGCGTTCCTGCGCGGGACGCCGGCCGGGACGCTCGCGTTCTGTGCGCCCGACCTGCCGCCCGTCGACCTGCACCGACTCGTCCGTGCCCTCGACGCGCGGGGGATCCGGCCACCCATGGTCGTGCGCTTCCCGACCATGATTTGCGAGCGGATGCGCACCCTGTCACGAACGTTCGCCGAGGCCTCGGCGGAGTTCGAGTTCGAGGGACGCCACCAGGGCGTCTATCCCCTCAAGGTCAACGCACGAAGGTCGGTGGTCGATGCCGTCGTGGCCGAGCGCGAGCGTCTCGGGTTCGGGCTCGAGGCGGGCAGCAAGCCCGAACTGCTGCTGGCCATGTCGCAGCCCGTGGTCGACGGCACGTTGCTGTTGGTCAACGGATTCAAGGACCACGAACTGTTGCGCATGTCCTTCCACGCGGCGGAACTCGGCCACGACGTGGTCGTCGTGCTCGAGTCGGTGCGGGAGGCCCACCGTTTCCTCGAGGTCGCGGGCGAGGAGGCATGGAAGGCCGTGCCTCGGTTGGGGCTTCGGGTCAAACTGGACTCACGGGGCAGTGGGCGGTGGCAGCGCTCGGGGGGCGAGATGTCCAAGTTCGGTCTTTCCGCCGGCGAGGTTCTCGAAACGTGTCGCATCCTCGCGGCGGCCGATGCCATCGACCGGCTCGTGCTGCTCCACTTCCACATCGGTTCGCAGATCACGCAGATCAAGCGCATCAAGCGGGCGGTGCGGGAGGCGACGCGGGTCTACGCCGAACTGCGTCACCGGGTCGCCCCGAATCTCTCGATCCTCGACCTCGGTGGGGGGATCGGCGTGGACTACGACGGCAGCCGTACGTCCTATGCGTCGTCCGCCAACTACACCCTCGAGGAGTACGCCCGGCAGGTCGTCTACGAGGTCGGGGCGGTGATCGAGGAAGCGCGGGTCCCGGCGCCCACCATCGTCACGGAGTCGGGGCGAGCCATGGTGGCGACCCACGCCGTGACCATCGCGGATCTGCGCGAGGTGCAGGGGGCGATGCCGCGGATCCCGCCCGCGCAAGAGGGCGAGCATCGCATCGTCGAGGAACTTCGACTCGTGCTCGAGGAGATCTCCGCCAAGAACTACGAGGAGTACTTCCACGACGCCGTGGACTTTCGGGAGGAGGCGATCCAGCTCTTCTTGGCGGGTGTGCTCGGCCTCGAAGAGCGTGCGGCCGCCGACGCGCTCTTCCAGCACATTCGCGAGAAGGTCCGGCGCATCCTCGCGACCCTCGACGATCCCTCCGAGGAGATCGAAGAGCACTTGCAACGCGCGAACCGCAAGTACCTCGCGAACTTCTCCATCTTCCAGTCGCTCCCCGACACGTGGAGCATCGGTCAGGTGTTCCCGGTCGCGCCCCTGTCACGGCACGATCGGCGGGCGACGGTCCGGGCCAGCATCGTGGACATCACGTGCGACAGCGACGGGTGCGTGCACAAGTTCGCCCACCCGGACGAGAACTTGAGCGAGCTTCCGCTCCACTCCATCGACGACGGCGACGGCTATTACATCGGGTTCTTCATGACCGGGGCGTACCAAGATGCGCTCGGGGCGGCCCACAACCTCTTCGGGCGTTGTCACGAGGTGGTGGTTCGCACGTCCGCGGAGGCGCCTCCCATCCCGGGGATGGAACGTTTCGAGATCGAAGGGGTCGTCACGGACGTGAAGATGGGGGACACGGTGGAGGACATGCTCGCCGGCATGGACCACGACATCGAGTCGCTCCTCGCGCAACTGCGGGATCGCCACCTGCCGGTGGAGACCACCATGGGCAAGCCCTGGGCGCTCGGCCTTCTCCAGAGCTATCCGTACCTTGCGCGGTGACCGGCCCTACGCTCCGGGGAGCCTGGCGACGGCCTCGATCTCCACCGAGAAGTTGTACGGCAGACGGCGGACCTCCACGCAGCTGCGCGCCGGGGGGCGATCGGAGGGGAAGTACTCGGCGTAGATGCGGTTCAACTCCGCGTAGTTCCCCATGTCGGTCAGATACACCGTCACCTTGACCACGTGGTCGAGGGACGTTCCGGCGCGCTCGAGGGTGCGCCGCAAGTTGTCCAGGGTAGCCCGCAACTCGGTCTCGAACGGTCCGGGGGCGAGGCGCAGGGTGTCCACGTCCACGGCGGCGTGCCCCGACGTGAAGACGAAGCCGTCCGCCGAGATCGACCAGGAAAAGACGGGTTGATGCTCGAGGGCCTTGGGGGTCGGCACGGGGCGGAACCATAGCCGAAAATCGCGCCGCCTCGCGCGGGAGCGTCCGGCGCTCGGGGCTGGCACCGTAGGTAGGCACGGTGTCATGGCCGTGCCATCCTTGGCGGCCGTGAAGCCCTACGTCATCGGCGTGGCCGGCCCGACGGGCTCGGGCAAGACCACCATCGCCCAGACCCTCGCGGCGGCGGCCGAGGGGCGGGCCGCCCTGCTCCAGCACGACAGCTACTACAAGGACCGCAGCGACCTGCCGTTCGAGGAGCGCTGCCGCCTCAACTTCGATCATCCCGACGCCCTCGAGACCGATCTCCTCGTGGCCCACCTGCGTGCCCTGCGGGAAGGCCGAGCCGTCGACGTGCCGATCTACGATTTTCGCACCCACGAACGAAGGCCCGAGACGCGGCGGGTCGAGCCAGCGGAGATCGTCGTCGTCGAAGGGATCTTGGTCCTCGCCGAACCGTTCCTACGCGCCTTGTTCGATCTCAAGGTCTACGTGGACACCGACGCCGACATCCGGGTGTTTCGGAGGATCCGCCGCGACCTCGAGGAACGCGGTCGCACCTTCGAGTCCATTCGGGACCAGTACTACGCCACGGTGCGCCCCATGACCCTGCAGTTCGTGGAGCCGTCCCGTCGCTACGCCGACATCATCGTGCCCGAGGGCGGGAAGAACGAGGTCGCCGTCGATCTGTTGGTGTCCAAGCTGCGCAGCGTGCTGTCGGCCAACGACAGCCGGTGAGTTACGGTCAGCAGGCGTAGGGGGTCTCGAAGAGGGCGCGGGCGATGATGAGCTTCTGGATCTCGCTCGTCCCCTCGTAGATCCGAAGGGCGCGGACCTCGCGATAGAGGGCCTCGACCCGCTCGCCCACGAGTACGCCCCGGCCGCCGAGGAACTGCACGGCGGCGTCGACGACGGCCTGGGCCGTCTCCGTCGCGGAGAGCTTGGCCATGGCGGAGATCGCAGGCGTCCCGCGACCTGCGTCCCGGGCCGCGGCGGCCCGGTACACGAGCAACTGGGCGGCCAGGTGGTCGGTGGCCAGCTCGGCCAGGCGAAACCGAAGCCCCTGTTGCGTGGCCAGCGGGCGCCCGAACTGCACCCGTGTGGACAGGTGGGCCGTCGCCTCGGCCAGGGCCCGGTCGGCGAGCCCGAGGGCCGCCGCACCCACCGTGGGCCGGAACACGTCGAGGTTGCCGAACGCGATGGCGAGGCCCTTGCCCGGTGGGCCGAGTCGGTGGGTCGCGGGAACCTCGACGCCGTCGAAGACCAGCTTGCCGATGGGGTGGGGGGCGAGGACCTGCATGGGCTCGACCGAAAGCCCCTTGGCGTCGGCCGGCACCCAGAAGGCCGAGAACCGTGGCTTGCCGTCGGGGCCGTCCTCGGCCTCCCGAGCGAACACGGAGAACCCGTGGGCGCACGTCGCATTGGAGATGAACCATTTGGTCCCGGTGAGTACCGCGCCGCCCCGACCGTCGTCCTCGGCCCGTGTCTGCATGCGGGCGACGTCCGAGCCGGCCTCGGGCTCGGTCAACGCGAAGCCGCAGACGAGCCGTCCGGCCACGACTTCGGGCAGGAGCGTGTCGGCCAGGGGGGAGTTCGCGAGGACGAGGGGGTGGGACCCCAGGCCCTGCATGACGAACGCCGTATCCAGGGCGCCGCTGTGCCGGGCGAGGTGTTGTCGCGCAAGGCACACGGCGCGGCACGATACGCCTTCGTAGGCACCGCCGTAGGCGGCGGGGACGACGAGGCGCAAGAGCCCTGCCTCGGCGAGCATGGTGACGTACCGTCGCGTCGCGCCGTCCTCGTCGCCTTCGTCCACGCCGGCTTCGGCCACGTCGGAAGTAAATGCGATCAGCCGATCTTCGAGGGCACGGAACGTGCCGTCTCCGTCGTCGAGGGATCCGATGCCGCGCTCGGTGACGTAGCGGGACGTGAACATGGGCCGGTCTATCTCCAACGGGGGGGACGCTTCTCGCGCCAGGCCGCGTGGGCCTCTTGGAAGTCGGGGTGCTGCATGCAGATCGCCTGGGCCTGGGCCTCGGCTTCGATGGCCTGGGGAAGGGGCATGTCGAGTTCCTTCTGCAGCATGGTCTTGGTCATGCGCAGGGCGAAGTGGGGGCCGTCGGCGAGGCGTTTGGCGAAGTCGAAGGCGGCCCGATCGACGGCCTCGGGGGGATCGTCGTCGACGACCTCCGTGGCGAGGCCGATGCGGTGGCTCGTCTCGGCGTCCACGCGCTCGCCGGTCATCAGGATTCGCGTGGCGTGGCCGAGGCCGACCACCCGCGGCAAGAGGTAGCTCGCGCCCATGTCGGCCCCCGAAAGGCCCACCTGGGGAAAGAGGAACGCAAAGAACGCCCGCCGGCCGACGATGCGCACGTCCGACGCGAGCGCCATGACGGCGCCCGCCCCCGCCGCCACCCGTTTGACCGATGCCACGATGGGCAGGGGACAAAGGCGCATGGCCTCGATGAGTTCCCCCGTCATGCGCGTGAAGCGAAGGAGCCCCTCGGCGTCGCGTTCGAAGAGGCGTCCGATGATGTCCTCGACGTCGCCGCCGCTGCAAAAGCCCTTGCCGGCGCCCTGGAGCACGAGGGCCCGTGCCCCCGTGCCGGACGGGTCGAGGGTGCGCCTGCCGACCACGGCGAAGAAGTCGGCAAGCTCCCGGTAGACCGCGAAGGTCAGGGCGTTGAGGCGGTCGGGGCGATCGAGGGTGACGATCCCCACGCGGTCGCGCTCCTCGTAGCGGAAGTGCTCGGGCGTGGGCATGGGCAGGGGGCGTTCGTCGGCAGCGGTCATGGCGAGGTCTCCTCGGGGGCAGGAAGCACGGCCAGGGCCTGGATCTCCACGACGGCGCCGGGTTCGAGCAGGGCGCTGACCTCCACGAGGGCCATGGCCGGGAAGTGGCGCCCCATGATCTCCCGATACACGCGTCCGACGTCGGCGAGGTTGCCGAGGTAGTCCGACCGATCCGTGACGAAGATCGTCATGGACACCACGTGCTCGCAGTCACCGCCAGCGGCGCGGACGACCGTACGTACGTTGCGCAGCGCCTGGGCGAATTGCGGAAGGAAGTCGTGGCCCACCAGCCGTTCGTTCTCGTCCCAGCCGATCTGCCCGGCGATGGCGAGGATCTCGCCCCGTGCCGCCATGCCGTTGCTGTATCCCCGTGGACGGGGCCAGCCGGGGGGTTGGATCGTGCGCGCCATGGCCCGCAGCATATCAGCGGCGCCGCGGACGTGGCGTCGGTCCCGAGCTGGCCGCTCAGCCCGCCGTCTCGCCCCCGTCGATGGCCAGCGCCTGCCCCGAGACCGCCGCCGCCTCGTCCGAGACGAGGTACGCCACCGCCGCCGCGACTTCGCTCGGATCGAGCAGCCGCCCGAGGGGGGAGAACCCCGCGAAGGTGCGTTTGGCCTCGTCGATGCTCCGCCCGGTGCGGGCGGCGACGTCCCGAGCCGCCCGTTCGACGATGTCAGTTTCGGTGAATGTGGGGCAAACGGCGTTGACCGTGATGCCGGTGCCGGCGAGTTCGATGGCGAGCGCCCGGCAAAGGCCCACAAGGCCTGCCTTGGAGGCGGTGTAGGCGGCCGTGAACCGGTATCCCTTGCGTGCGGCCGTCGAGGCGATCTGCACGATGCGGCCGAAGCCACGCGCCTTCATGCCGGGGACGACGGCGCGCGTCAGCACGAACGGCGCCGTGAGGTTGATCCCGAGGGTCGTCGTCCACGTCGCGTCGTCGGTGCGCTCGAGGGGGGCGGCCGGCGCCACGCCGGCGTTGTTGACGAGGACGTCGACGGGCCGATCGGCCAGGGCTGCGGCCAAGCGATCGAGGTCGTCGCGAACGGCCAGATCTGCGACGAGGATCTCGGGTGTGTGCCCGAGCGCACCGATCTCCGCCGCCACCTGAGAGAGCCGTTCGCCGTCGCGGCCGCACAGGACGAGGTCGTAGTCCGTGGCCAGACGCTCGGCGATGGCGCGTCCGATGCCCCGGCTCGCGCCCGTGATCGCAGCGATGCGGCGTTCGGCGGTCATGGCGACGGCGCCGAAGGTACGCCATGTCCGGGGCCGCCGACAGGGGGCGGGCAACGCGGCACCAGGACCACGTCCCGCAGGAGCACGCGGTCGGTCTCGGGCGTCTCGGTGTCGAGGCGGACCGCAAGCCGTGCGACGGGCCCCGGTGCACCGACCGCTACCGGCGCCGTGCGCATCACCGCAGGGCCGTCGGCGCGTACGTCGAAGGTAGCCCGGTGGCGGCCGACGCGAACCTCGAGCCTCGCCGTGTCGGTGACGTCGCGACGGCGCAAGGTGGCCGATACGTCGAGGGGGCAGCCGCCGTCTCGCGGTACCGGCACCGGTCCGAAGTCCACGGGCGTGTGGGCGTCGAGCACGAAGGACAGGCCCCGGCGGGGCGGGGTGCGGACGGTGGGGCGGCGCGGGGAGAAGGCACGGCCCGACGCGAACACCGCCGGGGGCGCCGGGACGCCGTGGAGGTCGTCCGGGCGATGGACGATGCGATCGACGGCGGGCGGGGCTGCGCGCCAGGGGCCGAGCCAGGCAGCGGTGACGGCGAGGTCGTCGCAGCGTGCGGGCGGTGGATCGGCGAATGCCGCGACCGTGGTTCCGGGGTGAACGGCGAAGGGGCCGAAGGTACGTTGCCCCGGGGCGATGGCAAGCCGCCCGGTACGGTCGTCGCCCGTGACGGTGCCCACCGCAAGCGCGCCGCGTCCGAGCCCGGCGACATCGCCGGTCGGTTCGAGTTCGAGACGTACGGCCCGAACCCACGGCGCGTCGGGAACGTCCACCCGCCACGGGTCGTCGCGTCGGCCGCAGCCTGCGAGGCGAATGCGCTGCGGTAGCGTGCCACCGTCGGGCCCGTCCCGTCCCGTCCCAAGTTCGAGCAACACCATGCGGATCCCGTCCCGCGTCACCCGCCGGGGCAGGGCGCCCTCGGTGGGGGTCAAGCGGTCGTAGACCAGGTCCACGTCGATGCGGCGCACGATTTCGAACGGCGGGGGGACCTCGTCGTCCACGACGACCTGGGGGCGGCCTTCGCGGTCGTCCCGCGGCAGGGATGCTTCGTTGCGCAGCAGGAAGACGGGGCGGGGCGGTGTTCCGAGGTGTGCGGGCCGGCGCACGGCGAGGTGATAGGCGGCTGCGTACGCCGCCTCGTCGCGGCGGTAGGGCAGCACGATGCGCGCGTGGTCCATGGCCAGGGCGCCACCGACCTGGTTGAACGTGTGGCTGCCGTGCCATCCCTCGCCGCCCGCGATCACGACGGCGTCCCGTGGGATCGCCGCGGCCAGGCGGTCGATCCCGCGGCCCACGTCGGCAAATTCCTCGATGCGGGTGACCGGCGCCGTCGCGTGGATCCGTGCCGGGGCCAGCATCGCGGCGGCGACGGGAACGGCCGCGAGCGTGGTCGCCCAAGCTCGTCCTCGCCTGCGTCGTAGCACTGCGAACGCCGCGTCGCCCAACGCGGCCATGGACAGCAGGGCGGCGGGGATCAGCAAGGGAACGAGGTAACGTCCATAGTAGTAGAGGTGTGCGCGGGGGAGGTTCTGGACACCGTAGGCCAGGCAGGTGAGCGCAGCCGCGAGTCCGAGGGCGGGCAGAAATGGATCCGCGAGGCGCCTCTTCGGCGAGGTTCGGCGCCACGCAACGACGAAGGCACCGAGTACGGCGAGGAGCACGCCCCACGGGTCGAGGGCCGCCGGCAGCGGATCGAGGCGCGCCGCACGGCCGTCGCCGGGTCCGATGCCCCACACGGCCAGGGCTGCGACGATGACCGCACACGCCAGGGGGCCGGACCAACGCGCCAGCCGTCGCCAGAGGGTCTCGCGCCGCTCGCCGGCAAGGACGAGGGGAGATGCGGCGGCCGCCGCCAGCCCGAGGCCGGCGGCCACGAGTGCTCCGGGGGTCGCATCCCACCCGAATTGGCGTTGCATCTCGTCGTGAACGTATGGATAGGAGGTGACGGCGTGGACGGCGACGACCGCGCCGAGTGCCCCACACAGGCCGAGAACGGTCCTCCGCTCCGATCCGGTGCGGGCGGCCAGGGCCATGCAGAACGCGACGACGGCGACCAACGGCCACGCATCTCCGCGGGTCGTGGCCCACCCGACGAGAAGGGTGGCGGCGGCGGACCAGCCGATGCGAGGTGATGCGACGCCGGCCGCCGCGGCGCCCGCCACGAAGACGGCGGCCAAGGGTTCGCTGAGCGTCTGTCGCGCCGTCCACACCGCGAGGGGGGACAGGACGTACGCCGCCAAGGCCAGTACGCTCCACGGTGGCCGGAGCACCTGCAGGGCCAGGGCGGCGAAGGCCAGGATGCCGAGGATCGCCTCGCCGAAGACGACGTAGGCCTCGCCGCCGCGCCCGAAGGCGATGGTTCCGGCCGAAAGCAATACCGGCTGCCCGTGCAGGAACTGGGGGACCACGCGGCCGGTGCCCACGCTGGCGAGGTAGAAACCCGGCCGATACCCCGCCTCGTACCATCCGGCGCGCTGCGGATCCGGGTCGGGGCGGTAGACCGACGTGACGTCGCCGTCCCCGGGGACCGGCGTCCGTCCGAGTTCGGCCAGGAGCGGATCGGTCCAATCCAGGGTGCCCGTTCGGGCCAGGGTGCGGGCCCGCAGAAGGTACGTGCCCTGATCCCGCCCCCCGAGGGGAAAGAGCATGGGGGGATACCGCAGCGCCGCACCGACGAGCACGAGGACGACGAGGCTCGCGCGTAGGATCCACCTGGGACGGCCGTGTGCCGTCCACCGGGCTGGGTCGCGGGAGCCGTTGCGGCACAGCGCAAAGGTGCCGGCGGCCGCCGCGATGGCGGCGACGGTCAGGCCCGGCGCGAAGAAGCGTCCGGCGACGGCCAGGACCGTCGACGAGACGGTGAGGGTCGCGAGCCCGACGCACGCACCGACGACGGCGGCCACGCCACCACGGCGGCGTAGGGACCATGCCCCCACGACGAGGGGCAGGACGAGCGGAACGGCGAGCCACGGGGTCACGCGGCGCGCAGCATAGCCCTGCCGGGGCGATCCCCTCGCCCGTACGCGGCGCCTCGCGGGGGGCAGGTGTAGGCCGATGGAAGTGGGCCGAAACGACGTTCCGACCGGATGCGGAGCCGGTGTGGCCCTTGCGCGCAAGGCGCGCCTTCGTCTGGCATCCTTCGCGCGATGGTCACCTACATCGACGGCAAGTTCGTGCCCGACGAAGAGGCCAGTGTCAGCGTGCGTTCCCGGGCGCTGAACTATGGGATGGGGTGCTTCGGCGGGGTGCGGGGCTACCTCGCCGACGACGAGCGCGAGGTGTACCTCTTTCGCCTCGACCTGCACGTGCGGCGTCTTGCGCGGTCGGCCAAGGTGCTCTACCTGCGCATGCCGGGCACGGACGAGGAGGTCGGACGGATTCTCGTCGAACTCTTGCGACGGAACGACGTCCACCACGACGTCTACATTCGTCCGCTCCTGATCCACAACTCGAACGAACTCGCCCCGGTGCTCGACGAGGCCTCCACGTCCTTCATCGCCTACTGCATGCCGCTGGCCCGCTACATCGACAAGGACGCCATCGACGTGTGCGTATCGTCATGGCGAAGGGTGCGGGACAACGGGATCCCCTCCCGCACCAAGCCGACGGGCGCCTACCTCAACAGTGCCCTCGCCCGCCGGGAGGCCAAGGACAACGGCTACGACGAGGCGATCTTCCTCACGGAGGACGGCCTCGTGTCGGAAGGCAGCGCAGAACACGTGTTCATCGTCCGTGACGGGGTGCTGGTGTCACCGCCGAGCACCATGGACAACCTCGACGGCATCACCCGGCGCAGCCTGATCACGTTGGCCACCGAGGATCTGGGGCTTTCCTTCGTCGAGCGGCCCATCGGTCGGACGGAACTCTACGTCGCCGACGAAATGTTCCTTTGCGGCACGGGGGCCCAGGTCACGCCCGTGCGATCGGTGGATCGCCGCGTCCTCGGCGACGGCGGGGTCGGACCGATCACGGCGCGACTCAAGGAGCATTTCCTCGACGTCTGCCGCGGTCGGGTCGAGCACCGGCGAAGTTGGCTCACGCCGGTCTGGGCCTGAACCCGCTGGCGGCGATCGGGCGCTTTCGGGCCTCGCCGGGCAGGCGGCGCTGGTAGCATCGTCGCCCATGGCCTCCCCGCCCTTCGTCGTGCGCTTGCGCTGGCTCGTGCTGGCTGCCTTCGTCGCGCTCTCGGCGTTCGTCGTGCCCCACGCGCGCGACGTCACCTTCGACGACGACGTCCTGGCGTTCCTTCCGCCGGACCATCCGGACGTGATCGAGTTCCGCCGCATCGCCCGGCGGTTCGGCATGCTCGACGTGGCCCTGGTGGGGATCGACGGCGGCGCCGACGGCGTGCTCACCCCCGCGGCGGTGGCCTCGGTGCGCCGATTGGCCGAACGCATCGAACAGGTCGAAGGCGTGCGGCTCGTGCTGTCGTTCGCCGATCTACCTCACCCGGTCGTCACCCCCGGCGGCCTCGAGGTCTCCGCCCTCGTGCCCGAGGGCCTCGAAGACCCCCAGGAGATCCGGCACCGCGTGCTCGACAGTCGCGATGCCGTGGGCAACCTGGTGTCCGCCGACGGTCGCGCGGCGGCATTGCTCGTGTTCCTCGCCCACGCCGAGGGGGCCGACCGGTCGCGCGTGCGGGCCACGGCCGTGGAGGGGATCCGTGCGGCCGTCGAGGAGGCGTGGCACGGGACCGCATATCTCGGTGGCGCACCCTTCGTCGAGCACGAGGCCGCCGTGGCGACCCGCCACGATCTCTCCTCCCTGTCGCCGATGGTGATCGCCGTGCTCGCGGTCTCCTCGGCGCTCCTACTGCACAGCGTGGCGGCGGCGGCGCTCAACCTCGTCCTGGCCGGATTGGCCATCCTGTGGGTTCTCGGGCTCCACGCCCTGTTCGGCGAACCCCTCTCCATCGTAAGCAACACGTTGCCCGTGTTGATGGTTGCGCTCGGCGGGGCGTTCGGGGTCCACATGATCTCCGGGTACCGCCGCCGCACGGGCGAACCTCGGGAACGGGCGGCAGGTGCCCTGCGCGAGTTGTTCGTGCCCGTACTCTTGAGCGGTCTGACCACTGCCATCGCGTTCTTCGCCCTGGTGGTGCTGCCCCAGGTTCCCGTGCGGAGATTCGGCGTGGTCGCCGGGCTCGGGATGCTGCTGTTGCTGGTCTTCGCCCTGGTCGTGTTGCCTGCGCTCTTGTCCGTGTTGCCGCGCCGCGCTCTGCCCCACCACGATCCCGAGGGGCGGTTCGCGCGTCTGCGTTCCCCGCGTTGGCTCCTGGTGGTCGTCGGCATCCTCGCGGCTGGGGCCTGGACGACGCTTCGGGCCGACCCGGATACGATGAACGTGTTCGCGCCCGACAGCGCCCCGCGGCGGGCGGCCTCGTTCTTCGACACCCACTTCGGGGGTTCGGCGTTCGTGCAGATCGGGATCGAAGGCGACCTCGGCGATCCGGCCGTGCTGCAGGCGATTCGAGATCTCGGCGCGGATCTCTCGGCCCTCGAGGGCATCGCCGACGTGCGCAGCGCCGTCGAGCCCATCGCCACGTTGAACGCGGCCCTCGGGGGCCGTCGGGGCATTCCCGAGACGCCGGGGCGGGCCGCCCGCGTCCTTACGTATCTGGCCGATCACCCCGCGATGGCCCAGCTCATGACCCCCGAGAAGGACGCGGCCCTCGTACACGTCAAGCTCGCGCCCCTCGACGGCGCCGCCCAACAGACCGTGCTTACGGCCGTAGAGCGGATCGTCGACCGTGTCGCCGGCGAGGGGCGGCTCTTGGTCTACGACACGACCCATCCCACCGTGCGCGCGGCCCATCGCCGACGGATCCTGGAACTCGTGGGCCGTGAACTCGGGCGTGCCCTCACGGACGCCGAGGCCGAAGCGCTGGCGCGCTCGCCAGATCCCGACGCCCGGCTCGTCGCCCTCTTGCGGGACCTGCGGGATCGGGCCCTCGACTCCGACGAAAGCCCCGTCGAGGGCGTACCCCGGGCGGAGATCGAGACCATCGATCCGGCGAGTCTCTACGGCAAGTCCGAGGCCGAACTCGAGGAGATCCTGCGGGGGCATCTGCCCACCCTCGTCGCCACCGATCCCGAGGGCATCCGCTACGTCGCCGAGCATCTGCACGCCTGGATCGAAGATGCCGTTGCCCGTTGGCAAGTCGGGGCGCGATGCGAGGCTCTGGGGCTTCCTGCCTACCGTGGCGGTAACGAGGGCTCGACGGGCGAGGGCGCCGACCGCATGCTTTCGGCTGAGTGTAGCCGTATCGCCGGGCTCCTTGCCGAACTCGACGATGCCACCTGGGCGGTCGGCGAGCCCATCGAGGGTGTCGAACCGGTGCGGTCGGTGCCGCTCATTGCCGGCGTGACGGGCCAACCCGTCATGGGGCGCGCCTTCGCCGAGAGCGTGACCGAGAACCTCCGTACCTCCACGTTGGTCTCCGCCGGCGCGCTCGCGGTCGTACTGCTCGTCTTCGGGTACCTTGCGGCCCTCGTTCCCGCCCTATGGACCCTGGCTGTCGTCGGTGCCGTCGTTGCGTTGCTCGGTCACACGGTGAGCATCGGCACGAGCATGGTGACGTCCTTGTCGCTCGGAGCGGGGGTGGATTTTGCGATCCACTTGCTCTTTCGCGCTCGACAGGAAGGGGGCGACGCCGCGGCGGCCGTGCGGGCCCTGGGGGGCGTCGTGGTCGCCAGCGGCGCGACCGTGGGCCTGGCCTTCTTCGTGCTCGCGCGGGCCTCCATGCCGCCGATCGCCGAGTTCGGTGTTGGGATCGCAGTGGCCCTCTCCGTGGCCGCCGTTGGTGCGATTCTGTGGGTGCCGCACCTACGGCCGCCCCCCGCCGGGTCGAGGTCCGACGCCCATGTGAGGTAGGCCACCCGTCGGGTGCGAACCTCCGGGGCGCGAGGGGGTGTATGCCTTTCCCAAGGCGCGATTTTCTGCCAAGAATAGGCGCGCCGCCTCCTGCGTCCAAGCGCGCGGCCTCGAAGGGGCCCTTCGCGTCAGGAGGAACCATCCATGTCCCGACTCCTTCCCGTTCCCGTGCTTGCGCTGCTCGCGCTCTCCTTGCCCGCCGCGACCTTCGCGCCCCGTCCCGCGGTGGCGGCGGTCGACGGCAACACCATCTTGCGCGCCGCCGACAAGCGCGCGTCGGCCTTCGAGGATCAGAGCTACGAGGCGGTGATGGAGGTCTACAAGCGTGGGACCAAGCAGAAGACCCTGCGGTTCCACATGACGATGAAGGGGCTCGACAAGCAACTCATCGTCTTCACGGCGCCGGGCGACGTGGCGGGCATGAAGATCCTCATGCAGGACGCGGACACGCTCTACGTCTACAGCCCCGAGTTCAAGAAGGTGCGTCGCATCGCGGCCCACATGCAGAACCAGGGGTTCCTCGGCAGCGAGTTCACCTACGAGGACATGACCCATACGCTGCTCGCGCCCCGCTTCGATGCGAAGTTCGTGGGCAAGAAGGGGAGCGAGACGACCCTGGTGCTGACCCCGAAGCAGGGGACGCACTCCACCTACGCCAAGCTCGAGGTGGTCATCGACGCCAGGTTCGGTGGCGTCACGAAGATCCGCTACTTCGACACCGCCGGAAACGTCGTGCGGGAGCAGATCCGTGAGGACTGGAAGAAGGTCGGGGGCGTGCCCATGCCGATGCGGATCACCATGCGCAACCTCAAGACGGGCAACGAGACCGTCATCCGACTGCAGAACGTCCGCGTCAACCAGGGCGTGACCGACGAGTTGTTCTCGCGGCGCACCCTGATGCGCGGCTGACCCCCTATGGGTGTGCTTGCCGAAAGCCTCGTCCTGACACTCGGGCTCTTCGGCGGCACCCATGCTTCGCTCGGGGGCGTGGATGCAATCGGCGCGCTCGGACCCACTGGATCCGCGTCGGCGCCGCCCTTGGCCTTGCGCCTGCCGTCTCGGCGGGCCTCGGTGCGTTCGACGGTACAGCCCCCGGCGGACGCGCCCGTGCGGCGGCCCGTGGAGCCAGATGCCCCGCCGCCCGCGGGCGGCGACGAGGGCGAGGAGCCGAATGCATCGGACGCCGATGCCTCCCGCGCCGAGGAAGACTCGTCGAAGGCGCCCCCGGACGCGACGACACCCTCCATCGGCGACGAGGCCGAGGAGGCGGCACCGAGCGGGGCCCGAGAAGGCGCCTCCACCGAGACAGAGACGTCCACGGCGGCCGACGATG
This sequence comes from Deltaproteobacteria bacterium, assembly GCA_003696955.1. Lineage (GTDB taxonomy): Bacteria > Myxococcota_A > Polyangia > Nannocystales > Nannocystaceae > J032. The sequence goes on from RFGU01000026.1 coordinate 105,992, forward strand.
CCGCATCCGAGCCCGAGGCGGGCGCCGAGGAGCTTTCCCTCGAGGACATCTTCGGCGACGCGTCCGACGTGCCGGCGGCCGAGGCGACGCCGAGCGAGGCCGGTGAGGCGTCGGCGGAACGACCGAAGGGTGGGCTACGCCTGCCTGGGACCCTCGATACCCGGATCCGCATCGTCACGAGCGCCTACTTCGACGTGGACCGGGCCGACGAGCCCGGGTTCTCGCGCAACGAGAATCGCCTCGAGTTCTACTTCGCCTACTCGCCCAACGAGCACATCCAGATCGTCGGCGACGTGGAGCCGGTGTTCCTCGGGATCGCCCAGGCCCAGGAACTCGGTGATCTGGCGACGCGGCAGATGTTGACGCCCTTCCATGTGGAGAGCGATGCGGCCTACGTGGCCGTTCACGATCTGCTGCCCGGTCTCGACATCAAGGTGGGGCGCCAGATCCTGGTCTGGGGGACGGCCGACAAGTTCAACCCCACCAACAACCTCAATCCGGACGACCTGGAGGATCGGCCCCTCTTCACCGAGCCCATCGCGAACCAGATGGTCGTGGTGGACGTGGCACCGTGGGGGGACAAGGTGTGGTTCGAGGGCGTCTACATTCCGTTGTTCTACCCGGCCCTCCTGCCACCGTCGGCATCGGCGGCCCTCAAGGATCCCCAGTCTCCGGTACCCTTCGCCGAGTACGGTGATCTGCGGACGATCCACGAACTTCAGGAGCGTCTCGACGCCAACGAGGCCCTGGTGCCCAAGGTCAAGGGCCACATCGTCCAACCCAAACCGAGCTTCCGCAACTCCCAGGCAGCGTTCAAGATTGGGTGGAGCTTCTGGGAGGTCGACATGTCGCTTTCGTACTACTACGGACGGCACGACATCCCGACACCGGTGAACGTGGAGAGCACCCAGGTTCGGCCGTCGGATCCGGCGATCACGCCGCCCGAGCAGCTCCACGCCGAGTGCTGCTTCGTCTCGGATGCGTTCCTCGAGTATCCGCGCATGCAGGTTGTCGGCTACGACTTCGCGGCGCAGCTCCCCTTCCTCGGCGATCTCGGCATCTGGGGGGAGATGGGACTCTTCATCCCGGAACGCAAGACCCTGCGGATCGAGTTTCCGGTGCCGATCCTGGTCGACGGTGAGCTGCGCACGGAGATGGAGGGGGTCACCATCCGCAAGACCCCGTTCGTCAAGGCGACGGCGGGCATGGACTACACGTTCGGCAAGCACGTGTACGTCCAGGCCCAATACCTGCGCGGGTTCATCGACGAGTTCGGCGTGGACCACATCGGCAACTATCTCGTGGCCGGCACCGATCTCATCTTCTTCGGCCGTCACCTCATCTTTCGACTCTTCGGTGTCGTGGACTTTCCCACCGGTCGCAAGGACTTCCTCGGCCGAAAGGACAAGGGGTCGGCGGTGATCTTTCCCGAGATCCTGATGGTACCGCCGTGGGGGTTCGTCACGTTCGAACTCGGCGGGTTCGTGTTCCTCGGCGACGAGACCACGAAGTTCGGACAGAAGGCGACCGGTTCGTCCATCGTCTTCCTCAAGGCCACGGGGCAGTTCTGAGATGGTTCGCAGGATCGCAACGCTGCTTTCGGGGATCGTGCTCGGTCTGTTGACCGCCGGGGCGCAGGGGTGCAAGGACGACTACGATTGCGGCGAGCGGAACCTCCCCGGCACGCTGGGCTGCCCGTGCCTTCCCGGGGATCGGTGCACGACCGACCTGGTCTGTGCCGCGGGCGTGTGCATCAGCGAGGCACCCATGGCGACCGAAGGTGCGAGTTCGTCCGAATCGGCGGGGAGCGATACGGGCACGGCCGGTGAGGCGGGCAGCGACACCGGGACGGGCGGGGACGCGGGCTCCGACACGGGCACGGCCGGCAGCGCCGGTAGCGGCGGGTAGGCCGCGGAGGTGCCCTTGGCCGTCGCGCACGGTGGGGCGCTATGATCGGCACCATGCCGCCGGTCCGTCGGCGCGGAGACTCGCACCGGAGGTCGCCCACCGGGCGCGTCGCCGTGTGGGCGTGCCTCGTACTCGTGTCGGCCGGATCGAGGCCGGGGCCGGGGGCCGGGCGCGCCGTGCCGGTGAAGGGACCGCCCACGGGGACACCAAGGGCGGCGAAGCCGGCGTCGACCGAAGGTGCCTGTCGAGCGCTCGCGGCGGCGACGGACCGACCCGACGCTCGCGTATCGGATGGTGCGGCGACGGGCCCGGTCGCCGCGTCCCTGCCCGTGGCGGCGATCCGGTGGCCGCGCAAGCGGTGGATCCGACACACGGTCGTCCCCCGTGAGACCTTCGCAGGGATCGCTGCGCGCTACCGCGTCCGCCCGGCGTCCCTCCGACGGTGGAACCCGGAACTCGGCGACGAGGTGCGCAAGGGCGAGGTGTTGCGCATCTACACCGACTTCGTGCCGCCGCCGCGCCGCCCCATCGAGGTGACGGTGGCCGAGGGCGACACGTGGTGGTCCATCGCCTGTCGCCACGGCGTCGGATCGTGGGACCTGCGTGCCATGAACTATCGTCCGGGCGGCCGGTTGCGCCCCGGGGAGACCCTCCGCATCTGGATCGATCCCATCGCGCACGATTTCATCGAGCGCGAGTGGGCAGATCCTCCCTTCGGGGTACGTCCCGGTGCCCACGGCGTGGGAAGCCCCGACGATGGACGACTCGTGTGCGGCGTGCAGCTCCCCGAGCGACCCGAGTACATCCGCAAGATCCCAGGGTCGGCCTACGGCACCACCCACACGGTGCGCAACCTGATCGCGGCGATGGTCGAATTCAGACGTCGCTCGGGATACGGCGGGCGCGTCTACATCGGGGCGATCTCGCGGCCGCGCGGTGGGCGGCTCGGGGGGCACAAGTCCCATCGGACCGGCCGGGACGTGGACATCCGGCTACCCCTCAAGGAGAGCATTCCACAGGCCCTCGAACCGCGTCCGGCCCGGCGGGTGGACTTTCGGGCCCTCTACCACCTGATCCGTGCCTTGGTGGACACCGGTGAGGTCGAGGTGGTCTTCCTCGACTATCCGCTGCAGCGGCGGCTCGCCAAGGCGGCGGCGGCGGCCGGGGCGAGCGAGGCCGAACTTGCGGCGTTGCTGCAGTGGCCCCGCGGCCGCAAGGCGTCGCGGGGCATCGTCCGCGACGAACCCGGTCACGACGATCACATCCACGTGCGGTTTCGCTGTGGTCCCGGGGAGACGGAGTGCTACAGCCGGACCGACGAGGGGTGGGGACGGATCCCCGAGGTCCGGCGTGCGCCGGGGCAGCCGTAGCCCGGCTCAGCTCTCCGCGTGTCCGCGCCGGCTGCTTCCTCGCCGGTTGCTACCACCCCGGACCGAACGAAACTTGCGTGGCTTGGGGGGATCCCGGCCCTCGCGCAGGGCCGCGATGCGCTCCATGACCCGGCCGTAGACCGTCACCTTCGCCGACGTGCGGCGGGCCTCGGTCACGGCCGTGGCGGGAAAGCCCGCGGGTACGCCCAGCATGAACTCGATGGCGTCTTCGACCCGCTCGGCGCTCCATACGTGGAACGTGCCTTCCTCGATGGCCTGCAGCACGTCGGGCCGCAGGACGAGTTGGTCCCGGTTGGCGGCGGGCACGAGCACGCCCTGGGACGGCTCGGGCCCAAGGGCGCGGCAGACGTCGAAGAAGCCCTCGATCTTCTCGACGACGCCGCCGACGGCGAGGATCGAGCCGTACTGGTCGAGGCTGCCGGTCACGGCCACGTCCTGCCGGACCGGGATGCCCGAAAGGCTGGAGAGGATGGCGACGAGTTCGGCGACCGACGCGCTATCGCCGTCGACGATGTCGTAGCTCTGCTCGAACACGATGGACGCGCACAATGAGAGCGGTTCGTGTTGGGCGAAGACGGCGGCGAGGAAGCTCGAGAGGACCAGCACCCCCTTGTCGTGGATCGGGCCGGACAGCTCGACCTCACGGTCGATGGCGAGGGTGCCCTCGTCGCCTGCAAAGGTGACGGCCGACACGCGCAAGGGGCGGCCCACCCGGACGAAGCCGTTCGTCACGACGCCGAGGCCGTTGACCTGTCCGACGCGTCCCCCGGACACCGCGCAGGCGATCCGGCGCCGGACGTGGGCGTCGACGATGTCCTCGCGCAGTCGGGCATCGCGCTCCCGCATGCGCTCGATGGCCTCCTCGACGTGTCGGGCACGGATGGCATCGCCGTCGGTCACGTACTGCGCAGCTTCGACGACCACGTTCTCGAGGCGCCCGAGTTCCGCCGTGGCGCGGTTGCGATCCTCGGCGAGCCGGGCGCCGTGGGCCACGAGGGCGGCCACGGCCTCGGGCGTGCACGGTGGCAGGTTGCGGTTGTCGGAGAGCCATGCGCAAAACCGCGGGTAGACGGAGCAGGCTTCCTCGAGGGACATGTCGTGGACGAACTCGGCGCGGACCTTGAACAGGTGACCGAAGGCGGGATCGAGCTCGGCGAGGCGGGCGAGCAACTCCGGGTCCGCGATGAGCACGACCTTGACCTCGAGGTCGAGGGGTTGCGGTCGCAGGAGCTGCCCCTCGCCTTCCTCGAGGGGGAGGATCTGACCGGCGATCAGGCAATTCTTCAGGTGCTCGTAGACGCGAGGTCTGGCGACGATGGACTCGGCGTCCACCAGCAGGAAGCCACCATTGGCCTTGTGCAGGTCGCCGGGGAGGATCGTGCCGGGCGGCGGGTAGCGCGTCTCCTCGGGGCCGGCCACCATGCGCCCGAAGAGCCGCGAGAGCGTGGGATTGCGGGCGTGGACGATGGGCGCACCCGAGTCCGGCGGCGACGAGGTGAGCACCGTCGGCACGATGAGACCTTCTTCGATGGCATCCGACGGAATGGGGAGGGTGTCGTCCTCCTGCAGACGGTAGTGCTCCATCAGGTGCTCGCGGAGAGCGCGTACGTGGTCCCGCACACGGTCGGTGGACAGCACCTCGCCGGGTAGGGCGTCGAAGGCCGCGTCGAAGTGGTTGCGCAGGGCGGCGCGCTGGCGGGCGACGAGTTCGGCGGCCGCTTCCGTCTCGACGAGCGCGAGGTCGCGTTGCATGGCCTCGATGTGTGGCCGCAGGGCCTCGACCGCCAGGAGGTAGCGGCGCTGGGCGTCGGTCGGCCCCGTATCGTCGGGAAGCCCGGGTAGCTCGAGTTGGGCCGAGTCCGAAGGATCCGGTGTCTCGGTGCCGCCGTCGTCGGCCTGGGGGCGCTCGTCGTCGAGGGGGACGAACTCGAACCCCCGGTCGGTCTCGACGAGGGCCAGGCCGTAGGAGGCGGCAAGCTGGTCCACCTTGCGCCGGATCTGCTTGCGTCGCCGGCTCTCGGTCTGCTGGACCTCGATCACGATCCGATTGCGTTCGTTGCCTTCGAGCACCTCGTGGAGGGCCGCGACGAGTCGGGCGTGCAGCGTCTCCATGGCGCGAACGAGCCGGGGCGCCGAACCGGTGGGCACCGGCACCGGACGCGGTTCGAGCGGGCCGTGGGGATTGGGAAGCAACACCACGTCGTCCGGCGCCCGCCGGCGCCGGGCCTCCTCGGCCGCCAGTGCGGTGGCGAGAAAGGTGCGTCCCGTCCCCTGGGGCCCGACGATGGCGACGTTGGTGCCTGGCGTGCGCAGCGCAAGGCCGTCACGAACCGCCCGGACGGCACGCTGTTGCGGGGCGAGGCGGGAGAGGGGATCCCCCGCGCCGTCTACCATGTCGATCGACGAAGGGGAGATGCGCACGTGGCAGTCCGCGGCGTCGTGCTCGGTCCATCCAGGCATGGGCGTGTGGAGGCGAGATCCTAGCAGGCTCTCGGATGGACCGCTCCGTTCCACCTCGAACCCTGGGCGCGGCCGGCGATGCCAAGACATCTCGCTGGGGGGACGCCTCGTGCGTGCCGGCCGTGCACGAAACGCGACGGTCCAGACCCACTCGCGGCGAGCTAGGCCACGGTCTCGGCCAGGAGCGTGCCGAGGACGGCACGAGCCCGGCGGGTGTCCGGATCGGTGCCGGTCCCGAGGGCGTCGAGCAATGCGGACAAGCTCGCATGGCTCCGATCCGGCTCCCGCGAAAGCGCCGCCACGAGGGCGTCGAGGTCGGCGCCGCCGGCGTTGTGGATCCGTACGAGGGCCGTCGTCGCCCAATTCGGTGCCTGCTCCGCCAGGATCGGAAGGTTCTCGGCGAGGGCCTCGATGTAGGCGTCGCCCACGCCCTCGGCGGCGAGCAACACGGCCATCTGCACGTCCTCGTCGCCGTCGTCGGCGAGGAATCCGAAGAGCGCGGGCAGATCCTCGGCGGTGGCCGACCGTGCAAGTCCGTCGAGCAGCGCGTCGACGTCCTCTGCCGAGGTGTCTCCCACGCGCATGCGCTCCCGAAGGCGCTCGACCAAGGCCGTTGCGGTCGCCTGCAGGGCCCCCGTGGCCGCGGTCTTCTTCTTGGCCGCGGTCTTCTTCTTGGCCGCGGTCTTCTTCTTCGCCGCGGTCTTCTTCTTCGCCGCGGTCTTCTTCTTCGCCGCGGTCTTCTTCTTTGCGGCGGTCTTCTTC
>RFGU01000153.1 GCA_003696955.1 Deltaproteobacteria bacterium
CATGGCACGCCGCCTTTCGTCCGTCGTCGCTTGTCTCGTCGCCCTCGGGTTCGCCTCGGCCTGCGTTCCCGACGAGGACAAGAAGCCCAAGTGGCAAGCCCCCCCGAAGGCATGGAACCCCAAGGGGGCCGAGCACCTGACGTTCAACGAAAAGGGCCTCGACGCCTTCAACAGCCTGAGCCCCGAGCAGCGCCAGGCTTGGGTCGAAGAGATGAAGCAAAAGCCGGGATCCTTCGTCGGCCAGGCGATCTACAAACAGGGGGCGGAACTCGGCGAGAAGATGGACGACTACGCCCTCGGCACCTACGAGATCGTGACCGAGTTGCCCGAGCCGATCCTCTACGAGATCACCCTGAACTACCGCCTCTATACGACGCCTGAGAAGGGCAAGGGCATTCCGCCCAACGCCTACATCGAGTTCAAGGGCACCTTGGCCGATCTCGACTACCAGTCCGAGTCCAAGCCGCGCAAGATCGACCTCAAGATCAAGGCGGACGAGATCAAGGTGCTCGGGCCCACGCGGTAGGTTCCCCACGTGCTGCCAACCGTCGGCTCGCCTCTACTGTGGGCTACCTTCATCGCGGGCGTCCTCGCACTCATCGCAATCGATCTCGGGGTCTTCAATCGATCGGCCCACCGGGTCACCGTCCGCGAGGCGGCCATCTGGTCGGCCGTGTGGGTCCTCCTGAGCCTCGCCTTCGACGGATTCGTGTGGGCCCGCTTCGGCGCGCAACCGGCCCTGGAGTTCCTGTCGGCCTACCTGGTCGAGAAGTCCCTGAGCGTCGACAACCTGTTCGTCTTCCTCGTGATCTTTCGCTACATGGACGTCCGGCCGGCGCTCATGCATCGCGTCCTCTTCGCCGGGATCGTGGGCGCCCTCGTCCTGCGCGGCGTGTTCATCCTGGCCGGCATCGAACTCATCGCCCATTTCGCGTGGACGCTCTACGTGTTCGGCGGCTTCCTGTTGGTCACGGGGTTCAAGCTCCTGCTACCGGGCGAAGAGCAATTCGACCCGTCGGAGAACCTGGCCTATCGCATGGCGCGCAGGGTGATGCGCATCACCCGCACCTATCACGGCACGCGATTCCTGGTGCGCGAGGGCGGCAGGCTCCATGCCACGCCCCTCTTCCTCGTCCTGCTCATGGTCGAGACGTCGGACGTGGTGTTCGCCCTGGACTCGATCCCCGCCGTCTTCGGCATCTCCCGCGATCCGTTCATCGTCTTCACCAGCAACGTCTGCGCGGTCATGGGCCTGCGCGCCATGTTCTTCCTGCTGCAGCACGTGCTGGATCGATTCGCCTACCTCAAGTACGGGCTCGGGCTCGTTCTCGCGTTCATCGGAGGCAAGATGATCCTCGAGCAGGGCGTGCCCGACGTTCTCGCGCCCGTGCACATTCCCATCGTGGTCTCCCTGGCGGTGGTGGCCGGCCTGCTGGCGCTGTCGGTCGTGGTTTCCCTCGTGTTCCCGCCGCAAGGCCCCTCCCTCGAAGAACAGCTCGCCGAGCAGCCCGAGGCATCCTTGTTGCTGACCCACGAGGAACTTGCCGCGCACACCCCGGGAGCGTCCACGTCCGAGGGCGCCGCCGCTTCCTCGGCCGCCGGCGGCCGTCCCCCGGACGCATCGGTGTGACCGATCATGGGGCCCGCAACGCGGGACCACGGACGCGGCGCCCCGCCCGGCGGTGGGGCCCGCGGAGCAGGCCGTTCACGCTTCTTCGACGAGCTTCGCGTACGCGTCCGCGGACAGGAGCGCGTCGGTTCCGCCCTCCACGCGGATCCGGACGAGCCACCCATCCCCGTACGGAGCCTCGTTGACGAGTTCGGGGCGATCCTCGAGGGTGGTGTTCACCTCGATGATCTCACCGTCCACCGGTGCGTACAGTTCCGAGACGGCCTTCACCGAATCGATGTCGCCGAACGGCTCCCCGGCCGTCACGCGGGTTCCCACCTCGGGCAACGTCACCATGGTGATGTCACCGAGTTGTTCGACGGCGTGCGCCGTGATCCCGACGGTCGCCACGTCGCCTTCGATACGGGCCCACTCGTGTTCGTTGGTGTACTTGAGGTCTGCTGGAATCTCCGACATGGGGTTTGCTCCTCGGTCCGTGCCGCGGATGGCCGATGTTCTACGACGGGCGGCGGTAGAAGGGTCCCTTGACCACGCGAGCGGTATGGGTTCGCCCACGTTGGGCGACGGTGAGTTGCGTATCCGGGGCCGCCATCGCCAGTGGCACGTAGGCCATGCCGATGGCCCCACCGACCGTGGGCGCGACGCCCCCGCTCGTCACCCGGCCCACGGGTTGGCCCTCGGCGTCGAGCACCTCGGCGCCCGCCCGGACGATGCCACGCCCCTCGACGACGAAGCCCACGAGCTTGCGCTCGATCCCCTTCGCCTTCTGCGCCGCTAGGGCGTCACGGCCGACGAAACCGCCCGGCTTGTCCAGCTTCACCGTCCAACCGAGCCCGGCCTCGTAGGGGGTGGTCGTCTCGTCGATGTCGTTGCCGTACAGGCAAAGGCGCGCTTCGAGCCGGAGGGTATCCCGTGCACCGAGGCCCGCGGGTTTCGCCCCCGCCGCGACCAGGGCGTCCCACACGGCACGCGCATCTTCGGCGGGTACGAACAACTCGAACCCGTCCTCGCCCGTGTACCCGGTGCGCGCCGCCACCACGGCCTTGCCCGCCACCACGGCTTCGCCCATCCCGAAGGAGGGGACCTCGTTCATGTCGTGGCCGGCCAATTCGGAGACGAGCGCCACGGCCCGCGGCCCCTGGACCGCGATGAGGGCCAGATCCGAACTCCGGTCCACCAGTTCCGTCCCGGGGCGTAGGTGGGCACGGAAGTGGGCAAGATCCTTTTCGATGTTGGCGGCGTTGATGACGATGCGAAAGTGGTCCGGCGCGAATCGGTAGACGATGCAGTCGTCCACGATGCCGCCGCGCTCGTTGCACACCATCGTGTAGAGGGCACGACCATCCGTAAGACGCCCGACGTCGTTGGTGACCAGGTGCTGCACGGTCTCGAAGGCGGTCTCGCCCTCGAAGTCCGCCTCACCCATGTGGGAGACGTCGAAGATCCCCACGTCGCCGCGCACCGCGCGGTGCTCGGCCAAGATGCCGTCGGCGTACTGTACGGGCATGGCGAATCCGCCGAAGTCCACGAGCTTGCCCCCGAGTTCGACGTGGGCGTCGAAGAGGGGCGTCTTGCGCAGGTTGCTCGGGTCGGTCGTCGCCATGGAAGCCCTTTCGAGAACGGGCCGCACTATCGATCAGCCCGCGCTCCGTGACAAGGCCTGGCACGCCCCCCACCGGGCCGCGGGGCTGCTACACCTTGTGGTACGGCATCTGCCCCCGCCATGGCCCTCGCCCCCGAGACCCAGGACCGCATCGATCGGCACCGAACGAGGTTTGCCACGCGAAGAGCTTCGCCCCGCGGCGAGGTTCGGGCCCTTGCACTCGCACTGCTCGCCGCGTGCTCGTCCGCCGGTCGCGGCACCAAGGCCCCGGAGGGCAAGGCCACCGTCATGCAGGCCGAGGCCTACGTCTCGAAGGCCATCCGTTCGTCGGCCGAGGGCTTCATCCTCTTTCCGTCGGTGCGCGCCGAACGGGTCTACGACCGCGACGCGCTGCAACGGATCGCCCAGAACCTGCGTCCCCAGGCGGCTGCCTGCTTCGTCAACCGCACCCTCGAGACGCTGCGACGCATCGACGGCGAGGGCGGCGTGACCTACGCCGGCGCCCCCGAGGGCCAGGCGAAGATTCGCGTGCGCATCGCGCCCGACGGCACCACCCTTCGCGCGGAGATCCTCGAGTCGGGATTCGAGGACGCCGGGATGGAACGATGCCTGCTCGAACTCCTCGGTCGCGTGACGTGGCCGGCGAACCGACAGGGCCACGTCCATTACGTGGACGTCGTCTATTGGGTCAGTCTCGGCGCCCATCGCCTCGCCGAGAGTGAGGCCTTCGCCGAACGTCTCCGGCAGGAACAGACGGCCGCCGCGGTCAAGGCCAAGAAGTGCCTGCGCGGGCGGGTCCCGCCGGGCCGCTACGAGCTCGAAGGCACCAACCTCGTCGACCGGGACGGCCGCACCCTCGCCGCACGGCTCGAACCCAACACGTTGCCCGAGGACGTCGCCACCTGCGTCGTGTCCGCCATGCGACGCATCCGCATCCCGGCCGACCCGGACGCATTCGTGCGCCCGGTGCCCGTCCGCGCCGGCTATACGGTGGACGAGGACGGTACGATCACGGCGGACGACGAAGATTGGCTCGCGCTCCTGCGGGCCGAGGCGGCGGCGCGGGCGAGCGCGCGGCGTGCCGAGCAGACCGGCCTCGACCTGAAGGGAAGGACCCCGTGGGGCGATACCTCTCCCCCGGACGATGCTCCCGGTTCGCGTGACGACGATGTGGACGAGACGCCGACGTCCCCGGCCCCGCCCGGTGACGCGCGCCGACGCACCGAGCCGTCGGCCGACGACGAGCGACCGGCCACACGTTCCGACGACAACTCGCCGAGCGCAGCCGACGAAGGCGAGCCCGCCCGAAGCGGCGCCCTCCCCTTGTCGGGCCTGCGTCGCCCTCGGCGCGGACCACGGCCCTGATCGGCGATGGACGAACACGATCGAACACCAAGCACCCGTCGCCGCGGATCGAGCGCCGGGCGAGCCGCACCGAACGACGCTCGCGCCCCCCTCCCGCCGTTCCCCGACGAGATGGAATCCCTGCACGATCCCGTCGGTTGGACTCCCCTCGACGTACTGGCGCCCCGGCGTCCTGCGGTGCGGTACGTCGCATCCGTACGTCGTTGGATCGAGCGTCCCCTCGGCCTGCTCGGGGCAACGGCGACCGTGGCCGCTGGGGCGACCGGCGCCTGGACCTTGCTCGCGGGCGCAGCCGTCGCCACGGCCGCGGTGCGAACGGCCCTCGGCTTCGATCTTCGCCTTCCCCGGGCCCTGGCGGACGCGGCCGAGGGGCGACTCGACCGCGCCCACGCCGGCCTCGTGCGCATCGCAGACAGTCCAGCTCGCCCCGTGCGCGAACGTGTCGTGGCGTCGGCGGCCCTCGCCAGCCTGGCCCTGCATCACGCGGACGTTCCGGCCGCGCTGCACTGGGCCCGGCGCCTCGAGGCCGAGGCACGGCCTCCCTCCGGTTCGGACCTCGCGGTTCGCCTCACCGAATTTCGCGCCCTGTGCCACGGCGCCGCCGGGCGCATCGAGGAGGCGGCGTCCATGATCGACGAGGCTCGCGCCCAGACACGTACCGCGCACGACGACCACTGGCTCGCATGGTCGCTGGTGGCGTTCGTCCTCTACGAACGGGCCCCTGACATCGCGGCCCGTGCGGCCAAGGCAGCACGCCCCCCGTGCGGCGGCTTCGACCACCCCTATGCGGCACTCGCCCAGGCCGTGCACGCGCGCCTCGGCGGTCGACCGGTGGAGGCCCTGCGCCATGCCGCATCGGCCGTGGCGAGCCCCACGCGCCTGCCCACCTGGTTGCGCCGCCACGCCCTCGCCTTCGTCCGCAGCCTCTCCTACGCCGCCGGCTACCGTCGTTGAGGTGGTCGCGTGACCCAATCGCGTCAGGCATCGTCGAGACGAACCACGAACCGTTCGGCACGTGAAACCCGAGCTGAAATCCTCGGGTCGGGGAGGGCATGCCGGCACGCACCGCAACCGCGGTTCCGTTTGCAAGTGACCGCGGCCGGGACTACAAGGCTCCCGTGGCCCGCAGCCCACGGCAAGTCGGACGGGAGGTACTGCTGCGCCTCGTGTTGGCGCTCGCCGTCTTCGGGTGCCAGAGCGCGCCGGACACGTCCATCGAGCCGACCCGCCCGCACGTGTACGTCGCCGAGGTCCGTGCCGTCTCCGCCAGCCCCCTGCCCGTGCACCTCGTGCCCCTCGAGGCGAGCCGACGCAGCGAGGTCGCCCCGCGAATCGGCGGCACGATTCGCGACGTCCTGGTCGAAGAGGAGGATCGCGTCCGCAAGGGGGACTTGCTCGTCCAACTCGACGCCACCGACGCGCGAGGGGGCGTGCTCGCCGCGCGCGGCAGCGAGGCCCAGCTTCGGGCTCGGATCGCCGATACGGAGCGAGAACTCGCCCGTACGCGGGATCTGGCGGGGCGCGGCATGGAGTCGGCACGCCAGGTCGAACGCCTCGAGACCGAGCTTTCCACCCTTCGCGCCCAGTTGCGCGAGGTCCGTGGCAACTTGCTGCGGGCCCGGGACAAGTCCGCCGCCACGGTGCTCTCCGCCCCCTTCGACGGCGTGGTGACGCGGGTGGACGCCGAGGTCGGCGAATATGCGGCACCGGGCACGCCGCTCGTGACGGTCTCGGTGCTCGACCCCCTCGCCCTCGAGTTTACGCTCACCGAGGACGAAGTAGCCCACCACGAGCGAGGCGGACTTTCCTTCGAGGTTCGCGTCGGGGATCGTTCGGTGCCTGCCAAGCTCGCCTGGATCTCCTCCGAGGCCGACCCGGGCACGTCCGCGTTCCCCGTGCGACTCGAGGTCCCCAACGCCGACGGAGCCCTTCGGGCAGGTCGCTCGGCCCGGGTCGCGGTGCGCGCGGCCGACCTTCCACCGGAGCCGGCCGTCCCTCCCACGGCCCTGCGCTATCGGGGTGACCGCCCGTACGTCCTGGTCGTGGACGGCGACGTCGTACACGCCGTGCCCGTCGAGGTCGGTGAGGAGCGCGGGGATCTCGTGACGGTCCGAGGCCAACTCCCCGTGGGCACGAAGGTCGTGGCCGCGGGCCCGACGAATCTGGCCGACGGAGATGCGGTCGTCGTCGCCGAATCGCACGCGTCCCCCGAGACGTCGGCCCCCGCAACGGTCCAGGCCGACGGCGCCCCGGAAGGCGTCCCACAAGGCCCGAAGGGCACGAACACCGCCCCGTAGGTTCGTCGGCCCATGTTCGATCGCATCGTACGGCTGAGCATCGGCAATCCCGTCTTCGTCAACCTGTTGTTCATCGTGATCTGCGTGGCGGGATTCATGTCGGCCATGCGGCTTCCGGTGGAGCAGTTCCCGGAGGTGTCCCTCGATCAGGTGGCGGTCGTCGTCCGCTATCCCGGGGCGTCGGCCAGCGACGTCGAAGAGCTCATCACGCGGCCCATCGAAGAAGCGGTCGAGGAGGTCGAGGACGTCAAGGAGATGACCTCGACCTCCAGCGAAGGGTCGTCGCGGGTCTTCCTGACCTTCCTGGCCGGCACGGACATCGACACGGCTCGCTCCAACGTGGAGAAGGCCGTCGCCACCGTCGAGGATCTTCCCGAGGACGCCGAAGCCCCCGACGTCGTGGAGGTGCGTTTCCTCCTGCCGGTCGTCTCCCTCGGGATCAAGGGGACGACCTCCGACCGCAAGACGATCGAACGCCTACGCGATGCGCTGCGCGACATCCCCGGTGTGGCGTCGGTCGAGACCAGCGGGCTCGCCGAGCGTAAGGTCTTCGTCGAACTGCTGCCGGAACGCATGGTGGGACTCGGCGTCGCCCCCGACGACGTGGTCGCCGCGATCCGCGACACCCACGTCAGCCTCCCCGCGGGGTCGGTCGAGACCCGGGGCACCGAGATCCTGGTCAAGACCGAAGGACGCATCGAAGGTGCGGCCGACGTGGCCGCGGTCCTGCTTCCGGGTACGGACGGCCTGCGGGTGGGCGACGTCGCACGCGTCGAGGACCGACCCGAAGAGCGCGTCACCGACTTCTACGTCGACGGCGTCCCGGCGGTCAAGCTCACGGTGAACCGAGAGGACGGTGCCGACCCCGTCGGCATCCGCAACGAGATCGTCGAGCGCCTGCCCGAGTTCGCCGCCATGCTTCCCGCCGGCCTCGATCTCGTGGTGGCCGACGACTACACCCGCGTGATCCGGGACCGGCTCGAGGTCGTGGGGGTCAACGCCATCTCGGGCGCCTTCCTCGTCATCCTCGTGCTCTACGTCATGTCCGGTCCGCGCCAGGCGGCGCTGGCGGTGTGGGGCATGCCCGTCTCGTACCTGTTCGCCACTTGGATGATGGGCGTCTCGGGAACGAGCCTGAACGTGGTCAGCAGCTTCGGGCTGCTCATCGCGACGGGCATCATCGTGGACGACGCCATCGTCGTCATCGAGAACGTCCAGCGACTCCTCGAGGAGGGCAAGGACCGGCTTACGGCCACCATCGAGGGCACCAAGGAGGTGCTGCTGCCCGTCACCGTGGCCGTCGCCACGACCATGTTCGCCTTCATGCCGCTGGCCATGGTCGGCGGCACCATGGGTCGGGTGATGAAGATCCTGCCCTACGTGGTCATCTTCTGCCTGCTGGGCTCCCTGCTCGAGGCCATCTTCATCCTGCCCGGCCACATCTACGAGTACGGCGGCGTGGGCGACGAGCACGCGCGGCCCGCCCGGATCGCCCGGCGCATGCAGCGGATCTACCGCCCCATCGTCACGTGGACGACGCGACACCGCAAACTGACGGTGCTCCTCGCCCTGCTGGGATTCCTCGCCGCCCTGGCCACGGCGGCCACCATGAAGCGCCAGGTGGGCGCGCCGGGCAAGCCCTTCGAACTCCAGATCTTCTACGAGTTGCCGCCCGGGACCGACAAGGCCCGGACCCGCGCGATGGGCGAGCGCATCATCGCCGACGTGGCCGCCGCATTGCCGGACGGGGCGGTTCGCACCACGACCCTCCGGGTCGGGAGCACCATGGATCGCCGCACCGGCCGGGACGAGACGGGCACGAACGTCGCGAGCATCCGCTGGGAGTTCGAGCTGACCGACGCCTTCCTCGAGGCCTATCCCGCCATGGTCCGGTCCCTTCGGACCTTCCTGGCCACGACGCCCGAGATCGTCTCCCACAGCGTCGCCGAGGCCCAGGCCGGCCCGCCCGCCGGCGCCGGGATCACGGCCCGGATCCGCGGGCGGGACATCCGCGTGGTCAACGAGGCCGTCTACGAACTCGAGAACGCGTTGCGCAAGTGGCCCGGCGTCTCCGACGTACGTAACGACTACGGCGCGGGACGCGAGACCTACCGTATTCGCGTGGACGACGACCGCGCGGCTCGTTACGGATTGACGCGGGGAGGCGTGGCGCGAGCGGTCCGCACGGCCATCGACGGTACCGTGGCCGACGAGGTCTCCCTCGACGAGGACCCCGTGGAGATCGTCGTGCGTTACGCAGGGGCGGACCGTTCGGACGCCCGAACCCTGCGCGACCTCTTGTTGCCGCGGCCGGGTGGCGGTTTCGTCCGGCTCGACGAGGTGGCCCGGCTCGAACGTACGCGGGAAGTCGGACTCATTCGACGCGAGGACGGCCTGCGCACGGTGTCGGTGCTCGGCGAGGTGGACGGTGAACGCATCACATCGGTCGAGGCTGCGGCCCGGATCCAGGCGCTCTGGGACGAGCGGTTCCGGGAACGCTTCCCGGACCTCGAGCTTGCCTTCGGCGGCGAGGCGGACGAGTTCTCGGAGAGCTTGAACGACCTTCCGAGCGCCTTCGCCCTCGCCGTCGCGCTGATCTATACCGCCCTTGCGCTGCAGTTTCGGTCCTATGTCCAACCAGGAATCATCATATCGGCGGTGCCCTTCGGTGTCACGGGGGCCATCTTCGGGCTCTTCGCCATGGGGTTTCCGCTCTCGGTGTTCGCCCTCTTCGGCATCGTGGCCCTCTCGGGGATCTGCGTAAACGACTCCCTGGTGATGGTCGACTTCATCAACAAGCTGCGCGACGGTGGGATGCCGGCGGCCGAGGCGGCCGTCGAAGGGGCGATCATGCGGCTTCGCCCCATCGTGTCCACGACACTGACCACGGTGCTCGGCCTGCTGCCGCTTGCCGTCGGACTCGGTGGGCAGGACCTCATCCTCGCCCCCATGGCCGTCTCCATCGCGGCCGGGCTCGGCGTGGCGACGAGTCTCATCCTCCTGGTCGTCCCCGCCCTCTACCTCGTCGTGGAGGACGTCCGTGGCGCCGTGCGGCGCCGATTCGGGCGCACGTAACC
>RFGU01000154.1 GCA_003696955.1 Deltaproteobacteria bacterium
CCACCGGATCCCCGGGTTCCCCGTCCCCCTGTCCCACACCGGAACCCCCGCCGTCGCCGTGTACGAAGCGCGGGATGTCGATCTGCGGCATGGGGATGCTGACGCGATCCTTGCCCTGCTGTGTGACGAAATCGCCGCGCGAGATATACTTGCGGAGGTTCTCGCGAATCTTCCCCCGCACGATTTCGCGGAAGCGGCTGTGGTCCTGATCGATGCGGGAGATCATGGCTAACGGGCCCTCGGCTGCTATTGTAGCATCGAGGGGTACGCCGCGCCCCGGGATTCGCCATGACCGCACTCGTCGAACGCATCGCCGCACTCCAAGACTACCGCACCTACGAGGACCTCAACTGGGAGGGATCGTTCGAGGACTACCTCGAACTCGTACGCAAGAACCCCCGTATCGCCCGTACGGCGCACGAGCGGGTCTACGACATGATCCTCTCCCACGGTACCGAGGAGTACGTCGACAACAAGAAGAAGATCGTCCACTACCGCTTCTTCGACGACGAGGCCCACGGTGGGGCCGACGCCATCTTCGGGCTCGACATCCCGCTGATGAAGTTCGTCAACGTGCTCAAGGCCGCTGCCATGCGCTACGGCACGGAGAAGCGCATCATCCTGCTGCACGGGCCCGTGGGCTCCTCCAAGAGCACCATCGTGCGGCTGCTCAAGAAGGGCCTCGAGGACTACAGCCGCACCCCTCAAGGCGCCCTCTACACCTACGAGTGGGTCCTGCCGCCCGACCTGCGGTACCTGACGGCCGGGCAGGAGGTGTTCCCGTCGCCCATGCACGAAGAGCCGCTCAAGCTCATCCCCCGCGAGTGGCGTGAGCAGGCCATCACGGACCTCGGACTCGAGAAGGATGGATTCCGCCCCTTCGTACGCGGCGACCTGAACCCCGCGTGTCGCTACATCTTCAACGAACTCGTCAAGCACTACCGCGGCGATTGGAGCAAGGTCGTCCAGCACATTCGCGTCCGACGCCTGCTCATCAGCGAGCAGGATCGCGTCGGCATCGGCACCTTCCAACCGAAGGACGAGAAGAACCAGGATGCGACGGAACTGACGGGCGAGATCAACTATCGGCGCATCGCCGAGTACGGCTCGGACTCCGATCCCCGCGCCTTCAACTTCGACGGCGAGTTCAACGTCGCCAACCGCGGGATCATCGAGTTCGTCGAGATCCTCAAGCTCGACGTGGCCTTCCTCTACGATCTGCTCGGCGCCACCCAGGAGCAGAAGATCAAGCCCAAGAAGTTCGCCCAGACGGACATCGACGAAGTCATCATCGGCCACACCAACGAGGCCGAGTACCAGCGCCTGCTCGAGAACCGCTTTATGGAGGCGCTGCGGGACCGTACCGTCAAGATCGACATCCCGTACATCACCAAGCTCTCCGAGGAGATCAAGATCTACGCCAAGGACTACAACCCCAAGAAGGTCCGCGGCCGTTTCATCGCCCCTCACACCCTCGAGATGGCCGCCATGTGGGCGGTGCTCACGCGCCTCGAGGAACCGAAGAAGCACCAGCTTACGCTGCTGCAGAAACTCAAACTCTACGACGGCAAGACCTTGCCGGGCTACACCCAGGACACCGTCAAGGAGTTGCGCAAGGAGGCCAAGCGCGAGGGCATGGACGGCATCTCGCCGCGCTACGTCCAGGACAAGATCGCCAACTGCCTCGTCAGCGAGCAGGGGCAGTCCAGCATCAACCCGTTCATGGTGATGAACGAACTCGAGTCGGGACTGCGCAACCACTCCCTCATCACGAACGAAGAGGACCGCAAGCGCTATGCGGACCTGCTGGCCGTGGTCAAGCAGGAGTACGAGGACATCGTCAAGAACGAGGTTCAGCGGGCCATCTCCGCCGACGAGGATGCCATCGCGCGCCTTTGCGCCAACTACATCGACAACGTCAAGGCCTACACCCAGCGGGAAAAGGTCAAGAACCCGTACACCGGCCAGGACGAGGAGCCCGACGAGCGACTCATGCGCTCCATCGAGACCAAGATCGACATCCCCGAGAGCCGCAAGGACGACTTTCGGCGCGAGATCATGAACTACATCGGTGCCCTGGCCATCGAGGGCAAGCAGTTCGATTTTCGTACGAACGAGCGCCTCTACAAGGCCCTCGAACTCAAGCTCTTCGAGGACCAGAAGGACAGCATCAAGCTCACGAGCCTGGTGTCCAACGTGGTGGACAAGGAAGCGCAAGAGAAGATCGAGGTCGTCAAGCAGCGCCTCATCCGCAACTACGGCTACGACGAGGTGTCCGCCACCGACGTGCTGACGTACGTAGCTTCCATCTTTGCCCGCGGCGAACTCAAGGACGAGTCGTGACCGGCGGATTCGATCCCAAGCGCGAACTCGGCGGGCCCGACCCCGGCCCCGTCGCCGTGGAGATCCCGGGGAGGACGGCCATGCTGCTCGTGCACCTGGCCGAAGAACTCGGCGCACGCACGCCGGGCGAGGTGGTCGCCCAGGCCCTCGGCGTCCTGCAGACGGTGCGCAAGGCTCGGGCGGAGGGGCGCCGCATCGTGCTCCGAGACCCGGCGACGGGCCACGAGGTGGACCTGGCCATCTAGGCTCGCCGTGCGCCGGCTGCGCCGGGCACGCCTCCCTCGCCGCGGCCGGGTGAAGCCCCCTTCCCCGCTCCACACGGCCGAGAACGCCGTTTTCACCCCGAAGTGCCTTGCCCGCCCGGGACTTTGGGGCCCATACTGCGCCGGCCCCCGGTCGATCCCATGGCGCAAGGCCCCATGCCCGACGCAAGCCGCACACCCGCCCACGAGACGATCGCGAACCGCGAGCCGGCGAGCGGCCGGCCGTTGCGGCCCGTCGCCGTCGCGACACCCGAGGACGTTCGTCGTGCCGTCGAGCGGGCGCGCAGGGCCCAGGCCCAATGGGCGCGCCTGTCGTGGGGCGAGCGGAAGGCGCGCCTGCTCGCCTTCCGCGACCGGCTCCTCGACCGCGCCGAGGACGTGATCGAGACCGTCTCGCGCGAGACGGGCAAGCCCCGCTTCGAGGCGCGGGTGCACGAGGTGATTCCCATCGCCGACCTCGCGCACTACTTCGCCACCCGAGCCGAACGATTCCTCCGCGACCGCCCCGTCCATCATCATCTGTTCTGGCCCTACAAGCGCGGCTACGTGCGCTACGAGCCCCGCGGGGTCGTCGGGATCGTCTCGCCGTGGAACTTCCCGTTCACCCTTCCCATGGGGGACGTGATCATGGCGCTCGCCGCCCGCAACGCGGTCGTGGTCAAGCCCTCGGAATGGACCCCCCATTCCATGCTCATCGCCCGCGATCTCCTGGCCGAGGCGCGCATCGATCCCGACCTCGTCGGCGTGGTGTGCGGCGCCGGCCCGACGGGGGCGGCCCTCGTCGACGAGGTCGACATGGTCGTCTTCACCGGCTCGGTGAGCACCGGTCGCAAGATTGCCGCCCGCTGCGGCGAGCGGCTCATCCCGAGCATCATGGAACTCGGCGGCAAGGACGCGGCCATCGTGCTGCCCGACGCGGACATCGAGCACGCCGCGCGCAAGGTGGTCACGGGCGCATTCGCCAACTCGGGCCAGATCTGCGCCAGCATCGAGCGCTGCCTGGTCCACGAGGCGCTCTACGAGCGGTTCTGCGACGCCGTCGTGCGGATCACCGCCGCCCTTCGGCAAGGGGACCCGAGCGAATCCGACGAGATCGACGTGGGCGCCATGGTCACGCCGCACCAGGTCGAGATCGTGCGCCGCCACATCGACGACGCCGTCGTCAAGGGCGCCCGGATCCTCACAGGCGGCAAGGTCCACACCGAACGCGGCCGATTCGTCGAGCCCACGGTGCTCGTGGACGTCACGGACGACATGCTGTGCTGGTCCGAGGAGACCTTCGGTCCCCTGTTGCCGATCCGTCCGTACGGCGACGTGGACGAGGCCGTCCGCATGGCCAACGACACCATCTATGGGCTGAACGCCTACGTCTTCGGTGGCAGCGTCTCGAAGGCCGAGGACGTCGCGAATCGACTCGAAGCAGGCGCGGTCCTGGTCAACGACGTCCTGTACAACCACGGCGCCCCCGAAGCCCCCTGGGGGGGCTGGAAGGCCTCCGGCGTCGGCCGCGTCCACAACGGCAAGGATGGCCTCCGGGACCTGTGCGAGATGCGCTACGTGGGGTTGCCCCGCGGCCGTCTCGAAGTGCCCACCACGTTCCCCTACACCCGGCGCAA
The DNA here is from genome assembly GCA_003696955.1 of Deltaproteobacteria bacterium. Taxonomy (GTDB): domain Bacteria; phylum Myxococcota_A; class Polyangia; order Nannocystales; family Nannocystaceae; genus J032. The sequence goes on from RFGU01000154.1 coordinate 4,223, forward strand.
GGAGGCGTTCTTCGAACGCATCGCGGGGCTCTTGCGCAGCCCGTTCTCCCGCTTCCTCTGATACGCGGCCGGATGTCCGCCCCGCGGGACACCGGCACGCACGCGACAAGGATCCATCATGACCCTCGAAGAACTCACGAAGATCGTACAGGACAAGGTCGGCGACGACAGTGGTCTCGACGCCTCCATCAAGTTCGACCTCGGCGATGCCGGCGTCATCGTCGTCGATGCCACGAAGGTCCCCAACGAGGTCACCAACGAGGACCGGGACGCCCAGTGCACCGTCAAGGTCGCGTCCGAGGACTTCGAGGCCATGCTCAAGGGCGAGATGGATCCCATGGGCGCCTTCATGGGCGGCAAGCTCCAGATCGACGGCGACATGTCCGTCGCCATGAAGCTCGGCAACGTCGTCGGCTGACGGCCGCCGGCCTTCACCTGCGCCCACGCCCCGCGACCGTCGGGGCCGTGGGCGCGCGTCGTTTCGGCGGCTCGGTCACGAGAGTGCGAAACGCCCCTCCACCGGCAGGTGGTCGGACGGCGACGGCCAACCGCGAGGCTCTTCGAAGTGGACGACCTCGACGCAACGCTCCACCAGCGGCCGCGTCGCGAGCAAGAGGTCGATGCGCATGCCCATGCGACGGGCGTAGGCGGCGTGGCGATAGTCGTACCAGGAGTAGACCCCTGCCTCGTCGCTCTTCGCTCGAAAGCAGTCGACCAGGCCGAAGCCGCACAGTTCGGCGAGGACCTCCCGTTCCTCGTCGGTCACGTGCAACGTGCCGCGGAGTCCCTCCGGATCGTAGACGTCCCGGTCGTCGGGCGCCACGTTGAAGTCGCCGCCGAGCAGCACGAGATCCGACGGATCGTGCTTCGCGGAAAGTTCCCGTCGCAAGCGCCGAAACCACTCGAGCTTGTAGGCGAAGGCGTCGCTGCCGATCTCGGTGCCGTTGGGAGCGTAGAGGCAGTAGACCCGCACGCCGCGGATCGTCGCCGCGAGGATTCGACACGCCCGATCGTCCTCACCCTCGGCGAAACCGCGCTGCACGTCGTCCATCGGATCCTTCGACGCGATGGCGACCCCCGCGTAGCCGCCGTCCCCGTGCACCTCGACACGATAGCCCAACTCGAGGAATGGCACCTTGGGGAACCGCGCGTCGTCCACCTTCGTCTCCTGCATCAGCAACACGTCGGGGGCGCGCTCGGCCAGATAGGCGGACACGTTGTCGATCCGAGCGCGCAGCCCGTTGACGTTCCAGGTGGCGACGGTCCAGGGGCCGGACATGGGGCGGAATCTAGCAGGCTCCGGATCCACGGCGTGGCCGTTCGGTCGGCCCCGTCTTCGGCGGCAATGGGATAGGCTTGCCCCGCGATGCACCGCCGAGGCCGACGATCCGCGTGGTGCGCAGCCGCATGGGCGGTGTCGGCGCTCGCGACGGGATGCGCGGCCCCCAACCTGTCGCGCACCCTCGGGCGCGGCAACTGGGAGATCCACGCGAGCCACGGCGGACCACTGCTTCGCCCGCCCGGCTGGCCCCCCGTCCCCTTCGGCCACACCCACTTGGGCGTTCGGGTCGGCGTGGCCGAGCGGGTGGACATCGACTCCAACGTGAACCTCTTGCCCCTCGGCGTGGGGCTCTTGCAGATGGACTCGGCGGTCGTCCTGCAACTGTGGCGACGGCCGCGACGCCTGGCCGTGTCGGGCTCGTTTCGCCTGGCGGGAATCTTCGACCTTACGGATCCGCCGGCCGCGCGCCTCTACTCCGAGTGGGGGATCCATGCTGGCCGTCCCCTCGGACGCTTCGTCCACCCCTACGGCGGCATGCTCGTCACGTACCCCATGAAGGTCCGCACCGCCGACCTGCCCGCGGCGTTCTGGACGCCCTTTGCGGGCCTCGAATTCCTGTTGCCGCCCCGCAAGGGACGGCAGCACGGCCTTGCGGTGCACGTCGCGTGGACCAATCCATGGGTCGACTCGGACGCCGTCGTGGACTACGCCCCACCCATGGGCGCCCTGGCCGTCTACCTCGGTTACCGCGTACGCTTCGGAGGACTCGACCGATGATCCGGCCCGCCGTCCTCGCCGCCTGCGTCGCGCTCGCCGGCGCCTGCACCCTCGATACGTTCCTGTACCACCCCGTGCGCGTCGACGGCTACGACTTCGATGGGATCGACCCCAACATCGACGGCGATCTCACCGAACCGCACCCGTCCATCGTCGGCCCGGAGCTTCGCACGGAGGGCTTCGTCGATGCCGAAGGCGACGCGATCCACTACGTCTACGCCAAAAGGCCGGGGGCGCGGGCCACGATCTTCTACAGCCACGGAAACAGCCTGCACATCGGCCGCTACTGGGACCGGGTCGAGCGCATGTGGTCCATGGGCTACAACGTGCTCATCTACGACTACCCGGGCTACGGGCGCTCCGAGGGCGAGCCGAGCGAACACTCCGTCTTCGCCAGCGCCCGCGCCGCGCTGGCGGAGCTACCGAATCTCCCCGGGGTCGATCCCGAGCGGGTCTACTTCGTCGGTTACTCCCTCGGCGGCGCGCCCACCTTCGAACTGGCGACGGATCCGCAAAGCCCCGTTCGCCCCCGCGGCGTCCTCACGGAGTCCGCGTTCTGCAACGTCGAGACGCTGCTGCAGGACGCTACGTTCCTCGACGTACCCGCGGAGTTCGTGGCCGAAAACCGCCTGGACAATTGCGCCAAGATCGGACGCGTCCCCGACGGGATCGACGTCGTGCTGCTCCACGGCGACCACGACACCTTCGTGCGTCCCATCCATGCGCGCCGCCTCTACGATGCCGCGCGCCCGCCCACACGCCTGGTCTGGGCCGAGGGCGCGGACCACACGGACGTTCCCCTCGCGCTCGGGGACGACTACGACGCCCTCTTTCGCCGCCACCTCCCGCCGTAGGCCGTCTCGACACGGATCTCGCCCGTCACGGCCCAGCCCTGCGACGGGCCGAGATCCCGTAGGCGACCCACGCCGCGGCGAAGTACCCGATCCCCACGAGCACGGAAGGATCGCCCTTCGATGCCGACAGGACGAGGACCAGGATGCTCGACCCGGCATAGAAGACAGGCGGCAAGGGATAGGCCAGGACGCGGTAGGGGCGGGGCCGTTGCGGATCGCGACGGCGCAGCACCACCACGGCGAGCACGGTGAGGGTGCCCGTGATGAGCATGGCCGCCGAGGTGTAGTTCATCAGGGCCTCGAAGCTCTGGCTGGCGAGGAGCACCACGGACCAGGCGGCCTGTCCCCACAGGGCCACGACGGGCGTCGCATGACGCGGGTGGAGACGACCGGCGATCCGCGGTGCATGGCCGGCGCGGCCCATGGCGAACGCGATGCGGCTGCCGGTGAGGACGGTTCCGTTGATCGAGCCGAGCATCGCCAGCAGGATCAGGGTGGTGACGACGTGCTCCCCGGCCGTGCCGAAAAGGCGCCCCGCGGCCGCCGTCCCGGCCTCGCCCACCCGCGCCAGGTCGGAGAGGGGGAAGACGGCGAGGAACCCCACGCAGAGAACGAGGTAGAGCCCCGTCACGAGCAGGGTGCCTCCCACGAGCGCCCGCGGAAGCGACCTCCCCGGCTCGCGGATCTCCGCCCCCACGAAGATGGCCGCGTTCCAGCCGGAATAGGCGAAGTAGACGGGAAGGAAGGCCAGGGCCAGGGATTCGAGGGTGGCGACGGTGGGGGTGGCCGGGGACACGGCGGCGTCCGGGTGGTAGCCGCCCATCTTCGCGAGGACGAAGATGCTCGCCACCAGCAGCAGGGCCACGGGCACCGTGGTCAGGACGACCTGGGTCCGCCCCGAGAGCACGATGCCCACGTGATTGACGGCCGACAGCCCCACGACGATGAGGACCGCCCAGGCGAAGGCCGGGTCCACGTCGAGCCCCGCCCGGGCGAAGATGTCGTAGGCGTCCCCGAGGAGCACGGGGAGCTGGAAGGTGGCCGTTCCCGCCGCCATGGTGGCCAGGGAGCCGGGGAAGATGGCGAGCAACTGCAGCCATCCGACGGCGAACGCCACCTGCGGCCCGTAGGCGACCCGGAGATAGGGGTAGTCGCCCCCGGCCCGCGGCATCATGGCCCCGAGTTCGGCGACGCTGAGGGCCCCCGCCAGGGCCGAGAGGCCACCCAGGATCCAGACGAGGAGGAAGGCCGCGGGGGTCGGCGCATGGGCTGCGACGACCGGGGGCGCGATGAAGATCCCGATGCCGAGCATCGAGCCCGCCACCAGCGCCGTCGCGGGCCCCGCCCCGAGGCGCGGCGGCGTGCCCAGGGCGTCGGCAGGGGCTGCCGCGGAGCCCGGGGACTCGAGGGACGCACCCACGGCGGGCGAGTCTACCCCCTCTGCCGGCCCGTGGGTCGGTCGCGCCCCGGGCGGCCTCCAACCGGCCTTCCGACCGAACGATCGATGGCGGCCTCGGCCAGCCCCCGATATGCTCGTGCCCGTATGGAACGTTCCAACGGGTTTCAGGGTCGGCACGGCGTCCATCGTGCCTCGCTTTCGATCGTATTCGCCGTGACCGTTGCGGGCTGCTCGGGCGGCTCGGGCGGCAGTGGGTCCACGGGCAGCTCGACGAGCGCCACGACCTCCACGACCCAGACCTCGACCACGTCCTCCGCCTCCTCGGGTACGGTGACGTCCACCTCGACCTCCCAGGGCAGCTCCACGTCCACCGGCACGTCCACGGGCACGGGCAGTGCGTCCTCCTCCGGGTCGGAAACGGCGGGTACCACCGGCGGGAACGACTGCCAGCCCATGGCGCCACCGCCCCCCATGTGCATCCAGGGCGCCGGCGGCCCTTCGACGCCACCACCGACCTTCACCCTGCCCCTTGCGCGCAAGTCCTCCCCGGCCGACGTCCAAGGGCCGTTGGCCGGAGCGACCACCGGGGGCTCCACCGGCGGCGGTGGCTTCATCATCGAACCGGACCTGCCACCAGCCATCGAATGCGACGTCTGGACCCAGGACTGCGGCCCCGGGGAGAAATGCACGGCATGGGCCAACAACGGAGGGACTTCGTGGAACGCCACCAAGTGCGTCCCCGTGGATCCGAACCCCGTCGGGCCCGGGGAGACCTGCGTGGCCCAGGGTGGTGGCGCAAGCGGCGTGGACAATTGCGAAAAGGGATCCATGTGCTGGAGGGTCGACCCGCAGACCGAGGAGGGCGTGTGCGTGCCCCTCTGCACCTGTTCGCCGAACACACCGGTGTGCACGGATACGACGACCACCTGCGTGATCACGAACGAAGGCGTCCTCAACCTGTGTCTACCCCTCTGCGACCCCCTCGATGACCCACCGTGCGCGGACGGTGACGTCTGCATCCCCAGCCCCAACGGCGACGGCTTCGTCTGCGTGGTCGATGCCTCGGCCGGCGTGAAGGTCGGCGATCCCTGTACGTACGCCAACGCGTGCCCCCACGGGAGCATTTGCGTAGACAGCTCGCTGCTCGCAGATTGCTTCGACGTCGCATGTTGCTCCCCCGTCTGCGATCTCGACGCCCCCGCGGGCTGTCCCGGGGCCGGGGAGACCTGCCAACCGTTCTTCCCGCCTGGCCAAGCCCCGATGTGCCTCGAGGACGCCGGGCTGTGCAGGCTCCCATGACCCGCGAAGGCGCCCCTTACCCGCGGGGTGGCGGCGGCGCTGCCGCCTCGGCCGCGGGACCGGCAGCCGCCGCCCGGCGGCGCGCGGGCCCAGCTAGTAGCTGCGGCGCGAGACGTCGGCCCCGGCCCCGTCCACCCTCGAGGAACTCGCGCTCGCGTTCCTGGCGGTCCACTTCGTCGACGCGGCGTGGAGCGCCGCCATCTTCGTCCGGGCGGAGATCCAGGATCCGAGGCGCGCCGAGGGATCCCCGTCGCGGGCCCCGGTGGGCGTCGTCTCGGCTGGCACGAAAGGCTTGTCCTCGGAAGCGTCGCGCGAGTCAACCGGCTCGGGCGGTCGCCTGCGGACCTTCCGCGGACGACCGCCGGGGCTCGGGCGGCGCACCGGGAAAGCGACCGCCCTATCGCGCCTTCGCCGGCCCGAGGTGGAAGCGCCGCCCTTCGATGTCGAGCCCTACGATCCTTCCGTCGAGCTGATCGAAGCCGAGGATGACCGCCGGCCTGCGCGCCAGACCGAGGGGCCGAAAGACCGGAAGCTGCGCGACGAGCAGTCGCGGCCGCTCCACCACGACGCCTCCCACCGACAGCCGCTCGAACGTATGGACGGCAGCCTCGATCTCCCCCTGGCTGGCTCCGTGGATCGACTCCCGCTGCCCGAGCGCGCGAGGATCGATCCCCGCCGCCTCGGCCGCCGGATGGTTGACGACGGTCCGCCCCGCCCCGAGATCCACCACGGCGAGCACGTCGACCGCCCCCGGATCGATCCGAGCCTCGACGGCGAACAGGCCCGTTCGCCCCAGGGGCACGAGGCGCGCTGGTTCGTCCCAGGCAGGCGCTGCGTCCCGCTCGTAGAGCCGCAGCCGCCCCGCCGCCAGGTCGAACTCCACGACGTAGGCGGCGAACACGTTCTGCCCGAGTACGCCGGCGGGCTCGGCCCCGAGGGGTTCGTTCAGGTGGTCGAGGTGCATCACGGCGGCCGTGACGTCCTCGAGCGGCCGTCCGCCGAGGGAAAGACGGGGGAGTTCCACCAGGCGCACGGCCCCGGCGTTGCCCCCGGCCGCCTTGGCCCGGGCCCGTGTCCCTTCGGATCCGCCGATCCCGAGAAGTTCGCGCGTCTTCGGAGTGACGACCGTGACGCTCGCACCGGTGTCGAGCAGAAAGCGCAGCTCCTGTCCCTTCCCCGTCCGCACGGCCACCGCGAGATGGCCCGATGGCAGACGCTCGATGGGTACGTCGACCCACGGTGCCGCCTTTGCCACCGCGGGCGGGGGCTCGGGGCGGGGCGCCGGGCGCTCCACCGGTGCGGCGGGACCTCGGGCGCACGCCGACGAAAGGCCGAGGGCGAGTGCCCCCGCCAGGCACCGGACGGCACGTTGGCGCAAGGCTCCTCCCGCCATCGGTCCTTCGCCGCTCATCCGGCCCGTGTCGTCAGTTCACGACGGTCGAGAGCTCGGCAGCCTTGCGACACAAGGCACAGGCATCGCCGCCGCACAACCCGAAGTGCGCGTGAACCTCGAGGGTGTGGGTACCGGGTGCCGCGGCCGAGAACGGGATCTCGAGGGCCACTTCGTCCGGCGCGAGCACGGTGGCATCGTCCACCCCGTAGCGCTCCTTCTCGAGAGCGAGGGACGACGACCGCACCCGCACCGAAAGGGGCGCGTCCTGGTTGACCTCGAACCGGCCGTGGGGACGTAAGGTCACGGTCGCCTTGGCCTGCTCCCCCACTGCGGCCGACGTCGGCCCTTCGACCTCGACCGAGCACTCGGGGGAGGGTGCCGACTCGGGATCGGCCCGTGTGCCGGAAGGCGTCGCGGACGATTCGCGTTCGGGGGTGGACGAGGCGTCACGACCGCATCCCGCGAGGGGGGCCGCAAGCCCGATGACGATGGCGAGGGTTCTCAGGCGTTGCACGACGGACGAAGCGTGGGGCTGTCGAGCAGGCTAGGCGCCGCGTCGGGCCCGGTCAAATACGCCGTCCTCGCCCGCGGGGACCGGCGCAGTTCGCGGACACGTAGGCAGGCCGCTGCACACCCGGTGAACCGTCGCTCCCCTTGGATGGCGCAGCCTCCAGCGATGCGCCGTCGGGAGCGCAGGCACGGCCCGCAGATGCCGCAACGGGGTCGACTCGGATGGGGTGCAGGGCCAGGGAGACGGAGGTGACGGCCGTTTCGGGCGTGCTTGACGGGCGAAAGCCTCGCTGGATAAAACGCCTGCGCGACGCGCGACGTCCGAGACCTACGGACTGCGCCTCGGCGCGCGACGCCTCCCCCGCACCTTGCCGGCCGCCGTACGTGCGGCAGGCCCGGAACCTCGCCCCATGGACACGACTTTCTGGGAACCCGAAGGGGCCGAGCGGCTCCTCCGACCCGACGGCAGCCCTGCCGATGGGGACACCGACCTCGGCGATCTGCCCCTCGACCGCCTGTATCGAGCCCTCGTCGCCGCGCGCACCCTCGACCTCAAGATCGCCCGCCTCGGGTTGCCGGCCCGCGCGCCGTGGGCGGGCGAGGAGGCCGTGGCCGCGGCCGTCGCCCTGGCCACCCGCCCCGACGACTGGGTCTTCCCCGGGCCACGGGACGGGGCCATCGCGTTCCTTCGTGGTCTCGACGCCGAGGCCGTCGCCCACCAGCTTCGCTCGGCGGATCCGGCCGCGGGTCTTCCCGCCCGGGACGCCTTTGCCGACCCCGAAGGCCACACAGGGCCGCTGCCCCGCGGCCTCGGCCATCACCTCGCCCTCGCCACGGGCACCGCGCGGGCGCAAGCCCTCGAGGACACGGAGCACGTGACGGTGGCGACCTTCGGCGAGGGCACGACGACGACCGGTGCGTTCCACGAGGCCCTGTCGCTTGCCGCCGCGGCCGAACTGCCCCTGGTGTTCGTCTGCAAGAGCCTCGTCTGGCCCGAGGGCGCGCCGGCCGAGGCGGGTACCGTGGGCGATCCCGTCTACGAGCGGGTGCGCGCCCTGGGCGTGCGCACGGTTCGAACGGACGGTGCCTGTGCGGCGGCGACGTTGCGTCACCTTGCCGATGCGGTGCGCCGCGCCCGGGACGGCAAGGGACCGGCCCTCGTGGAGGTGGTGGTCACGCCGGCGATCTTCGACCCGCCCGCCGAGCGCGATCCCATCGAACGCCTGCGTCGCCACCTCGACCGGATCGGCAAGTGGAACCGGACCTTCCAGGACGTGGCCGAGGCCGAGGTGGCCACCCGGCTCGAACGCGCCTTCCGAGCCTACGAGGAGGCCACGCCATGAACGGACAGGACGCCCTGGCCGAACGTCTCGCAGGTGCGCTGCGTTCGCGCCCCGATCTTCTGGTGCTCGGGGAGGACGTGCTGGACGGCGGCGTGTTCGGACTTTCGCGGGTGGCGGCCGCCGACGAGGACCTGCGCCCCCGCCTGTGCCCCACGCCCCTCGTGCCCGGCACCATGGCGGGACATGCGGCGGGGCTCGGCTTGGCGGGACGGTCTGCGTTGATCGTCGCACCGTCGGCGTCCGCCGTGCTCGACGGGATGGCGGATCTGCTGGCCGCAGCCGATCCGGCCGCGTGGGCCGCCATGGACGCACCGGCGCCGTTCAAGCTGCTCGTCCCCGTCGGCCCGGGGCTCGGCACGGCCGAGGATGCCGACCGACCCGTCGAGGCGCTGCTCGCCGCGGTGCCGGGGCTGGCCCTGCTGGCCGCCGGTCGCCCCGAGACCCTCCTTCCGGCCTTCGACGCCCTGCTCGACGCTCCGGGCCCCACGGCCCTGCTCGTTCCGCGGCGGGTGTTGCTCGCCCCCCAGCCGGGCAGCGTGGCCGCCCTCGATCCGTCCGGGCTCGACCGGCTCACGGAGGGTCGGCGCGGCACGATCTTCGCCTTCGCCGACGCGGTCGCGCCGGCCCTCGAGGCCGGCGCCGGGCTCGACGTCACCGTCGCCGAGCTGTGGCGGCTCGACCCGCTCCCCGCTGACGCCATCGGCGAGGCGGCGAGGACCGGTCACGTGGTGATCGCCCATCCCGGCCCCGACAGTCTCGTGGCGCACCGGATCGCAGCCGTCTGCGCTGGCGAGGCCGTCTGGCACCTCGACGGCCCCGTCCGGATCGTCGGCGGCGCCAGGCCGCCCCTCGGTCCGGCCGCCGAGCACCTGTCCGTGCCGGACGCCGAGGCCATCTACGCGGCGCTCGTCTCCGCCGGCGCCGTGCCCCCGCAGCAGGAGAAGGACCGACCATGATGGAGTTTGCCCTCCCCGCCATCGGCGAAGGCGTCGTCGAAGGCGAGATCGTCCGTTGGATGAAGCAACCCGGCGAACGGGTCGCCAAGAACGAGCCCCTCGTGGAGGTCATGACGGACAAGGCCACCGTCGAGATCCCCGCGCCCGAGGACGCCGTCGTCGTCGAGCACCGGGCGGCCGAAGGCGACATCTGTGCCATCGGTCAGGTCATCGCGATCCTCGAACCGGGCGCCGCCGCAGCGGCGGCGTCACCGGCGGCGGCCTCGGCGGCGGCCCCCGAACCCGCGACGCCGGCCGCATCCGAGACGTCCGCCTCCTCCACCGAGATCCTCGCGACACCGGCCGCCCGCGCCCGCGCCCGCGAGGCGGGGATCGACCTGGCGTCGATCCCGGGGGACGACCGGGGGCGGATCACCCGGGACCACGTGGAGGCCGCCCTCGCGGGAGGGACGGCCGCGGCGCAGCAAAGGGTGACGCCGGCACCGGCCGCGCCCGCGCCCGCACCGGCCGCGCCCGCCCCGACACCGGCACCCACGGCGCCCGCGCCCGCACCGGCCCCCCGTGCCGCAGCCACGGACGAGGCCGACGAGTACATCCCGTTCCGGGGACTGCGCCGCAAGATCGCCGAAGGGATGGTCCGCTCGTACACGAGCGCGGTCCACTACACCTACGTCGAGCAGGTGAACGTCTCCCGCCTGGTGGCGCTGCGGGAGGAGGCCAAGAAGGCCGCCGCCGAATCGGGGGTGAAGCTGACGTACCTGCCCTTCATCACCAAGGCGGTCATCCACGCCCTGCGCAAGTACCCCATCGTCAACGCCTACCTCGACGAGGCCAACCAGCGCATCGTCCTGCGCAAGCGCTACCACATCGGGATCGCCACGGCGACGAAGAACGGCCTGGTCGTCCCGGTCGTCCACGACGCGGACCGCCTGAGCCTCTTGGACCTGGCCCGCGAGATCGCCCGGGTCTCCGACGCCGCCCGCGCCGGCACCGCCAAGCTCGAAGAGCTTACGGGTTCGACCTTCACGATCACCAGCCTCGGCCAGATCGGCGGCGTCCTCGCCACACCGATCCTGAACTACCCCGAGGTCGGGATCCTCGGCGTCCACGCCATCCGCAAGGTGCCCATGGTGGACGAAAACGATCGGATCGTGGTGGGGCACCTGATGAACCTGTCCGTCTCCCTCGATCACCGCATCGTGGACGGCTACGAGGGGGCGAGCTTCCTGCAGGAGGTCCGTCGTTACCTCGAGGATCCCAACCTTCTCCTTTTGTCGAGCATCTGATCCGCCCCATCGCTGACCTCCACGCACCCAGGACGCATCCATGGCCACCCTCGAGACCACCGCCCTCGTCATCGGCGCCGGCACCGGCGGCTACCCTTGTGCCATCCGCCTCGGACAACTCGGCGTTCCCACGATCCTCGTCGAGAAGGCCAAGCCCGGCGGCGTGTGCCTGAACGTCGGCTGCATTCCCTCCAAGGCCCTCATCAGCGCCTCCAAGACCCTCGTCAAGGGGCGCCATGCCGCCGACATGGGCATCACCTTCGGCGAGCCCTCGGTGGACATGGGCAAGATGCAGGCGTGGAAGCGGGGCATCATCAAGAAGCTGACCACCGGCGTGGCGGGCCTCGTCAAGGCCAACGGTGCCACCTACCGGGAGGGCACGGCACGTTTCGTGGGACGCGACGGCGCGAGGACGAAGGTGGAGATCACGGGCGCCGACGGCACCAAGGATCTCGTGATCGCCGAGCACGTCGTGATCGCCACGGGCTCCTTGCCCATCGAGATCCCGGGCTTCGCCCCCGACGGTAGATACGTCGTGGACAGCACGGGCGCCCTCGACCTCGACCGGATCCCCGAGTCCTTCGCCGTCATCGGCGGCGGTTACATCGGTCTCGAACTCGGCCAGACGTTCCAGCGCCTCGGCTCCAAGCTCACGGTGATCGAGGGGCTCGACCGGATCCTGACGGCCGTGGACGCCGACATGGCCAAGCTGGTGGCGCGCCAGATCGAAAAGGACGGCGGCACGATCCTCACGGGCGCCCGCGCCGAAGGGTGGCGCGAGAAGGACGGCAAGGCCGCCGTGTCGGTCCGGGTCGGCAACGAGGTCAAGGAGGTCCTCGCGGACGTGGTGCTCGTCGCCGTCGGGCGGCGCCCGATCACCGAAGGCCTCGACCTCGCGGCCGTGGGGCTTTCCACCGACGCCAAGGGGTTCATCCCGGTCGACGCCCAAAAGCGCACCAAGGTCCCCGGGATCTACGCCGTCGGCGACGTGGTCGGTCAGCCCATGCTGGCCCACAAGGCGAGCCACGAAGGCGAGGTCGTGGCCGAGGTCATCGCCGGCAAGAAGGCGGTGGACGACGCCCGCGTGATCCCGGCGGTGGTCTTCACCGAGCCGGAGATCGCCAGCGCCGGCCTCGGCGAGGACGAGGCCAAGGCCCAGGGCCTCGACGTCCGCGTCGGCAAGTTCCCCTTCGCCGCCAGCGGCCGCGCCATGGCCATCGGCGAGACCAACGGCTTCGTCAAGGTGGTCCTCGACGCCAAGGACGACCGCGTCCTCGGGATCCACATCGCCGGCCCCGAAGCCAGCGATCTCATCTCCGAGGCGGCCCTCGCCATCGAGATGGGGGCCTTCGCCGAGGACATCGCGCTCACCGTCCATCCGCACCCCACCCTCGGCGAAGCGGTCATGGAGGCGGCCAAGCACGCCATCGGCGAGGCGATCCACGTCCAGAACCGACGGCGCTGACCCACGCTGCGGGCGCATCCCAACCTGCAGGTTGGGGTGGCGTCGGCGGGCCGGTGGTACGCTCCGGGGCGTATGGACGGATCGTTCCTTCCTGCGGGGCGATGGCCGCGCCGGTTCGCCGCGTTGGCGCTCGGCCTCGCCGGTTGTACGTCGGCCCACCGCGGCGGCCCCGGCGAGTCGTGCCTGCGCCGGGCCGACTGTCGAGACGGGCTCGGTTGCTTCGACGGAGTGTGCCGCACGGCGGCGCCGAGTCCCGAAGCGCAAGAGGGCCCGGCGGACGCCCTCGGCACGCCGCGCGACGAGGCCGACCGGGGGCGGACGCCGCAGGGACGAAAGGACGCCGCGCAAGCGCCGGCCCGCGTGCCCCCGAAGGACGATGCGCCTGCCCCGGCCGCCTTCGACACGTCCGACCTGCGGGTGCGATCGATCCCCCTCGAAGGTCCCCTCGAGGACGTCACCAGCTACTGTCGCAAGAGGTACGCCCAGTTCTCCGTGTGCGGCCCTTGGAAGGGCAAGGGCAAGCATCCCCTTGCGATCCTCGGCGGCCAGGGGCGCGTCGAGATCGTCCAGGTGGGCGACGAGCAAGGCTACGTCGGATTCGCCTTTCGCCTGCCGTGGGGCACCTACGCCGCGTTCGAGGTCCACACCGACGGGGCGGGCGCCGGTGGCGAGCTGGCCGTCTTCGTCGAAGCCGTCGACGTCACCGAGTCGCCGCCCGACGTCGAGATCGTCTTTCGCGGCACCAAGCACGAGACGGTGTGGACCAAGGAGGACGCGCCGCGGGCCGAGCAGCCCTCGCGCACGAGCACCTTCGAAGACCGGGCAACCTGCCGGATCGCGACCCACAAGGCGCCCGTGTGCAACAAGCTCGGCACGTGGGCCGACGACTGAGCCCGCGGCCGCCGACCCGCGCAGGGCCCGGCTACCCGCAATTCGGGCAGTCGCACTGGAGCGTGCCCGGCTGGCCCTCCGAGCACGTGTCGAAGGGCGCCTCGCAGAGCTTGCCGGCACAGGCGCAGTCCGCCGGCCCGTCGCCGCACTCCCAGGGGATCGGCTCGCAGTCGTGGCGCGGGCCGAATTCCGTCTGTTCGATCACGCAGACCTCGCTGGCCGGGTTGCAGTAGCTGCAGTCGGGCACCCAGTCGCAGGCCGAGATCGGCACGCACTTGAAGCTCCAACACTGACCTTGGACCTCGGGCAGGGCGTCGGAGGGGCAACTCGGCGTGGGGGCGCCGCAGACGACCCCCGACGGATCGCAGGTCGTCTCGGGAAAGCGGCAGATGCCGTCGATGCAGGCGGCCTCGCCCTTGTAGTCGATGGCGGCGCAGGCCGTCTGGGTGCACTCGCTCTCGCAGTCGGCCGGGGTCTCGTCCGCCGGCACGACCTCGCAGGTGCAGCAATCCTCGTGGATCTTGCAGTCCTGGTTGCCCATGCACTCGGGGGAGGCGCCCCCGCCCGTGGTGCCCGAGGTCCCCGGTCCCGTGCCCGTCCCCGTGTCGCTCGACGTGGTGGTCGTGCTCGTCCCCGCCGTGGTCGAGGTGCCCGAGGCCGTGCCGGTCCCGGCCGTCTGGCTGCCGGTCCCGCGCGAGGTCCCCGACGAACCCGCGGAACCCGACGCCGTCGCACTCGAGGTCCCGGTCCCCGAGGAGGCACCGTCGTCGCCCCCGCAGGCGGAGATCGCCACCGCACAGGCCAACGCGCAACGGCGCAGGGGAACCATGTGGAGGAGGTATCGCATCGAGGTCAAGCAAGGCATGGCCGAAGGATGCCACGGGCTCCACGCCGACGGTAGCCCTCGGCCACCCCGAGCAGGATGGAGCGCGCGTCCTGGTGCAATCCCGGGCGCCCGTGCCCGACGGTGCGCGACCGCATCCGACGGCCGGGTCGAGGTCGTCGCGACGACCGCCTCGAGCCACCGATCCGGCAGCGGGGGGCCGCGTCGCCGGATGGGCAGACGGCTACGGTACGACGTGCGCGACGACCATCGCCGCATAGAACGACGAGCCGGGCATGGCCCCGACGTCGAGCCAGAGGTTCGGCTCCCCGGCCGGGTCGATGGTGGCCAGCGGCTTGGAGCGAAACGCGATCGCCTTGCGACAGACGCCCGGATGCCGAAAGCCGCCGGGGATCGTCTCGACGTGACGGCACGGACCGCTCAGGATCGTCTCCGCATCCGTGCGGAGTGCGATGGTCTGCGCGGCGAAGACGAAGTCGGTGATCGCGACGGCGTCGATGGCGATGGTCCTGCCCGCGAGATCCGGTAGGTCACGCCAATAGGACCGAAGGCGCACCGAGGTCTCGGGGCTGACGAGGCCGCTGAGGAAGAGCACCAGGCCGTGCTCTCCCGCAACGACGCCCCCGCGCAGTGCATCGACGTCCACGAAAGCGAACTCCGACTCCACCCGCACCGGAAGGAGGGTTTGGGCCTCCACCTCGTCGTAGGTTCCGTCCACCAGCTGCCAGGTGAATCGATCGTCGGCCAAGGCCACCGGCGGCACGCGCCACCCCGGCCATCCCTGCATTCCATGGAAGAGATCCGTGGCACGCGTGGGCGCCGTCTGGCAGACGACCCGTGCGGCCACGTCGTAACCGGTCGATCCGTTCTCGGCGTCGTCCTCGATGACGCCGTCGCTCACGAAGGCGTTGGCGGACGGATCCCAGATGCTGCAAACATCGGTCTTCTGTGCGAAGAAGGCCCAGAGGTTGGGCCAGTTCCGCTGGCCCACGGGCAGGCAGGCGTAGTCCTCCACGTTGCCGATGGCATCGACGCAAACCAGGGTGTCGTCGGGCTCCGTGGGGAGGTGCCCGGGATAGGTATCCACGTTCAAGTCGATCTCCCACTCCCACTTGGTCTTCCCGTCGAGGCCGACCCACGCGTCGTCGAAGGACGGATTCCATTGGACGCCCCAACGGTGGAGCAGCATCCCGGTGTCCGGTGGAGGCAGCGGGGCGACGTCCACCGAAGCGTCCCCGACCTCGGGCTCGGGGGGGCTCTCCCATCCGTCGCAGTCGTCGTACGGGCCGTGGAGGTCGGTTCCGTCGGCACCGAGCTTCTCCCCGGTGGCGATGTCCCGCGCGCAATCCTCGTGGGGTTGCGTCTGCGGACCACCGGTGGTGTCGCTTCCACTCCCCGCCGACGTCCCCGACCCCGCGGTACCGGTGGCGGAGGAGGTCCCCGTGACGCCCCCGTCGGAATCGGCCGAACCGGCCGAGGCCGCCCCGGAGGTCGACGCCGACGAGCCCCCCGACGCCGTGCCGCCCGAGTCGTTCCCGGAGGTGCCCGTCCCCCCTGCGGTCGTGCCGCCACCCCCCGAGCAGGCGACGCCGAGGACGAGCGTGGTCGCCAGGCCGACCAGATGACGTGAAATGCCACGAGGGCGGTGGGGAGCGATGCCAAAGGTCACGCCCCGAGGATATTCGCATCGGGCGGCAGCGGGACGGGCGGCAGCGTGTCCCAAACTTCTGCGCAATCTACGCAACGATTGCACGCCACGGAGGTTGACGGCGCCTGCGCCGGGGGCGACCGTCTCGCCATGCCCCCGGTCTCCCCCGCGACGCTCACTTGGATCCGAGAAGAACCCCCCGTCTGGGACGACGACAAGGAGCGGATCGTCGGAGGGACGCCCGACGGCACCTTCGAGGGGCTGGACTTCGAGGCGGGTGCCCTCGTGCCCGGGGATTGGTGGCGCGTCGAGCAGAACGGGAAGGTCGTCGGGTACGGATGGATGGACACGTCCTGGGGCGGCGACGCCCAGATCCTGCTGGCCGTCGCTCCCGAGGCCCGCGGCCGCGGCATCGGCACGTGGATCCTCGACCGGCTCGAGGACGAGGCCCGCGCCCGCGACCTCTGCTACATCTTCAACACGATCCCGCCCCGCCACCCCGATCCCGAAGGGCTCGCGGCTTGGCTGAAGGAGCGGGGCTTCGTCCCGTCCCCCCACGACCGGCTGCTTCGTCGCCGCGTCGCGCCGCCGCCCGCCGCTTGACCGGCCGACCGGCCGTGAAGTCGCCCGGGTGGTGCTCGCCCCCGGCCGCGCCGTAGCCTCCGCCAGGTGAGCAGACGACGCGACGCCTCCACGACCGACAAGAGCGCCCCTCCGACGACCGGCAGGTTGCGGTGGTTCGTGCACGTGGCCCTGCTTGCCGCGGCCTGCCGCCCGCCCGCAGGACCGGTGCGCCCGGCGGCCACCGCGAGCCAGCCCCGTTCGAACCGCCCCACCCAACGCCCACCGACGGCCCGCGAAGGCGACGACCTCTTGCGCATCGAGATCCGTGGCGACCTCGACGCCGGGATCGTACGGGTGGTCACCACGATCCCACCCGGCTTCGAGCCGACCGAGTTCGCAGCGCCCGCCCCGCACCTCGTCGCGGAGTCGCTGCGCCTCGAGGATCGCTCCGGCCCGGTCCCCTTCGAACTCACCTCCACCGAGGCCGGTCTGCGCGTGCGCACCGGCCGTCCCCTCGAGTCCCCGGCCACCCTCTCCTACGCCCTTCGTCCCGACGATGCCCCGGTGCCGTTGCACGACCTTCGGGTGACACCGACCGCGGCCTTCGTGAAGGGCGAGGCCCTCTTGCTTCCCGTGGCCCAAGGGGCCGTGCCGAAGGCAAACGCCGCGATCGCTCCCTGCGGCCCCGCCCGCCGAGCCGCATCCACCCTCGCCTTGGTCGACGGCCCGGTCCCGCTGCACCTCGTGCGCCGTGCGGACTTCTCCTGCGGTTTCGAATGGACCGTTCGCTTCGAGGAGTTCGCCGGCGCCTTGGACCTCGTCGCGGCCGAGGGCCACCTGCCCTTCGACGTTCGATGGGCGGCGGCGGAGATCGCCGTGCTTCGCAGCGCCGTCGACCTGCGCCTCGGTAGCACGACGCCCGCGCCGTTCGTCACCCTCCTGCGCATGGACGATCTCTCGCCGCCCGCACCGGAACTCGTCTGGCGCCTTCGCGCGCGGGGGATGACCCTCGCCGTGGGCCGATTCTCCACGTGGGACGACGCCATGCGGATCGACGTGGCCACCGCGCTCGTGCAGCGCTGGCTCGCGGGCCGATTCCCCCTCGATCCCCCGCCCGAGGAGGTCGCGCTTGCACCGACCTGGTGGACGGTCGGCCTTGCGCGTTTCGTCGCCATGGAGATCCTGGCCGAAGAAGGCCTGCTGGGCACGACCGCCTACGCCGCCGCGCTCGACGAGGCCGAACTCGAAGTGGCGCGGCCATCTTCGCCCGGCCCCGCACGTCGTCTCGCCCGCAGCGCGGCATCGGGGCTCTTGTTCGCCCTCGCCGCCGACCGCCACCTGCGGGCACGGGGCTTTCGCGGCGGGATCCCCGGCCTGGTCGCCGAGGTGATCGCCGACCACCAGACGAACCCGCGCCGCGGCATACGATGGGAGGCGTGGATCGATGCCCTCGAAGGGCGCGGCGGGCCGGAACTCCGCCGACGCTTCGAGGAGATGCTTCGCGACGGCCGGCGCCCGCAGATCCCACGAGATGCCCTCGCTCCGTGCCTCCTGCCCCGCGTGCGCACGACGACGCTGTGGGATCCGGGCCTGTTCGACCCGCGCACCGCAGCCCGGGGCTTCGGTACGGTGGAAGGCCTCGATCCGGACGGTGCAGCCGCCGCCGCCGGCGTGCGTGCCGGCGACGTGATCCGTGCCTTCGAGATCGCATCCGAGAAGACGCCGCCCCGCGTCCGCCTCGAAGTCGAGCGCGACGGCGAAGTCGAGTCCTTCGACTTTCCCGCAAGGCGGGTCTCCGTCCGGCACGTCGAGTGGATCCGGCCGCGCAACGCCCCGGTGGACCGGTGCGGGCCGCCGTCCTAGGCAGCCCCCTTCGACCGCCGACGGTGCAGCCACCGCGACCTACACCACGCCCACGGCCGGTCCGGTAGGATCCACGACCGATGACGCCGAGCCGGCGACTTCTTTCGATCCCGCTCGCCGCGGGCTTGGCCGCGGGCCTGGCCGCGGGCTGCGGTACCGGCTCGCGTACCGAACCCTCCGGGCCGGTGGCCCGAAGGATCCCGTCGCAGCCGAACGATCCGGCGCCGCAGCCTTCCCGCACCGACACGACCGAAGACGACACCTGCGCGAGCCTTCGCATCGATCGCACCGAACACGTCGCCGGGGCGGCCCGCGCCTTCGGCAAGGACCAAAACGACTGGAAGCCCACGTTCGAGGGCGGCCCGGCCACCGAAGCCGAGCTTTCGGAGCCCTACTTCGCCGTGCAGGATCCGCAAGGGCGGATCTACGTGGCCGACAAGAACGCCCATGGGATCCGGCGCATCGACGCGGACGGGACGATCCACACCCACGCGGGCACGAACGCCCCGGGAGACGGCCCCGACGGGCCGACCGCGCCTACGAAGGTCGCGCTGTCCCACCCCAACGGGCTCTTCCTCGACGCCGCGGGGGCGCTGTTCGTCCTCGACCTCGACAACGGCAAGGTGCGCCGGATCGCCCCGGACGGCGCGACCATGGAGACGGTCCTGCGGGCCGATACGGACTTCGGCAAGGGCCGCGGATTGTGGGTACGCGACGGGACCGTCTACGTCGCCGCCGGCACCCGGCTTGCAGCCGGCGCGATGGGCGGCACCGCCGCGACCGCGTGGGAGGGGTTCGTATCCCTCGGCAACCTGCTCGGCGAACCCGACGGCAGCCTCCTCGCCGCCGACCGCGGGGGAGATCGGGTCGTCCGGCTCGCGTTCGGCGCACGCCCCATGCCGTTCTTCGGCCGCGGCGAGGGCGGCCCCGTCGACGACGGCGTCCACCCCGCCACCGAGGTGCCCACCGACGGCCCGCGCAGCATCGTTCGGGTCGCGCCCGGCGTCCACCTCGTCGCCGAGCACGAAGGCGGGCGGATCTTCTGCGTCGAAGGCGGGCGCGCGCGCAGGATCTTCGACCGCGCCCGCGCCGATCACGACCTCGGCGCCCACGAAGGCCCGCCCATCGGCCCCATGCGTGGCCTTGCGCGCGCGCCGGACGGCTCGTTGCTCCTGGTCCACTCGGACGAAGGTGCCGTCCATAGGCTCCACCTCGGCGGCCGCGCGCGGTAGGCTCGCGCCGCCATGCGTCGTCCACGTCTCGGTCATGTCCTCGCGTGCGCCGGCCTCGCCGCGGCCGCCTGCGGCGGTGCATCGAAACCCCCCGCCGCGGCGGAGGCCCCGGCTCACTCGCAGCAGCAGGCCCCCGCCGACGAGGACCGGGGCGAGGGAGATCGCGACGGCCCCGCCGCGGCCGAACCCGAGGGCGCCCGGCGCTTCGAGAACGTCGGCTTCTCCACCCCCGAGTCGGTCCAGCACGACCCCCAGGCGGACGTGTGGATCGTCTCCAACATCGAAGGTTCTCCCCTCGACGCGGACGGCAAGGGCTTTCTGTCGCGCATCGACCCCAAGACGGGCAAGGTGGAGGCCCGCTGGATCGACTCGGGCAAGCACGGTGTCACCTTGAACGCCCCCAAGGGCATCGCCATCTCCGGCGACCGGATCGCCGTCACGGACATCGACCGCGTGCGCTTCTTCGACCGGACCACCGGGGCCCCGAAGGGCGAGGTTCGGCTCGAAGGCGCCACCTTCGCCAACGACGTCTCCTTCGGCCCCGGCGGCGTGCTCTACGTCTCCGACATGGGCATGGGCGACACCCCGAAGGGCTTCGGCCCCACGGGCACCGACGCGCTGTGGCGGATCCTTCCCGACGGCACCGCCGAGAAGGTCGCGAGCGGCAAGGACCTCGGCCACCCCAACGGCGTCGCCGCCGGCCGTGACGGCGTGTGGGTGGTGACCTTCGGCAGCGCGGAGATCTACCAGATCGCGGACGGCGCCCGCCGCCACGTCACGAAACCGGGGGCCGGTCGCCTCGACGGCCTCGTGCTCCTGCCCGACGGCTCGGCCCTCTTCTCGTCGTGGGAGAGGAAGGCCATCTACCGCGGTCCCCTTCCCGAGGGCCCCTTCGCCCCGATCCTGACCGACCTGAACGCCCCCGCCGACATCGGCTACGACGCGAGCCGACGCCTCGTCCTCGTCCCCCTCTTCGAGGACGACGCCGTCCTCGCCCTGCCGCTGCCCCCCAAGACCCCATGAACTGCGCGGCACCACTCGTCGCCACCACCGACCCGTGGGGCTACACCCCCTTCGAGATCGTCGTCATCGTCCTGGTCAGCCTCCTCATCTTCAGCCTCATCGGCTCCCCCGGCGCCCGCAAGAAGGACGACCCCTGACCCCGCCCCTGACGATGCGGGCGCAGCCTTCCGTAGGAAGCGCGCGGCGCGACCGCATCGTCTTCGGGGCGGGAGCCTCGGTCGACCTCAGCGCTCGCAGACGTAGGGGCGGTCGCGACCGCAGTCTTCGTCCTCCCACGTTCCACTGGTGCGCATCTGGACGCAGTCGGCCGGACTGTTGTTTCCGGTGTCCTGGTTGTCCGGTTCGCCCGCGTTCCAGTTCGTGTAACCGCCCAGCTGCACGGACCCTTGGGCGCCCAGATCCCACCAGAACTCCCCTTCGGTCACGATGTCCGACAGACCGATCCAGGTGGGTCCGGAGATGTGCGTACGGACGAGGTCGTTTTCCGCAGCGGACGTGATCTGCACCAGGTGGGCTCCGATGTCGATGCAACGCGTCCGCGCCTCGCTCCAGGGGCGCTGCTTGTTCCAGAAGACCATGTAGCACGTCCCGTTGTCGACGATGTTCAGGTCGCCCTCCCAGCATTCGCGCATGCAGGTCGAGCTGCATCCGTCTCCATCGAGCAGGTTTCCGTCGTCGCACTGTTCGACGCCGATCCACAGGATCCCGTCCCCGCATACGGCCTCGACGCAGTCGTTGCGGCACGCATCCTGGTTGTTCTGGTTGCCGTCGTCGCAGGCCTCTCCGGCCTGGACGATGCCGTCGCCGCATTGCGCGATCGTGCAGTCGTTCTGGCATCCGTCGCCGACGATCTTGTTGCCGTCGTCGCACTCCTCGCCCGGCCCGACGAATCCATCGCCACAGGACGCAGCGACACAGGTGTTCAAGCAGGCATCGGTGTTGTCGAGGTTGCCATCGTCGCATTCCTCACCCTGCTGGACGATGCCGTCCCCACATGTCGGCAGGGCGCAGGTGCTCGTACAGCCGTCGGTGTCGTCGGCGTTCCCGTCGTCACAGGCCTCCACCCCGGTGTGCACCACCCCGTCACCGCAGACGGCGACCTTGCACGTGCTCAGGCACGCATCATGGTCGTTCGCGTTGCCGTCGTCGCATTCCTCGCCGGGCCCCACGTAACCGTCACCGCAGAAGGCTTCGAGACAGGTGTTCAGGCATCCGTCGCTGTTGCTGAGGTTCCCGTCGTCGCATTCCTCGCCATCCTGGACGATCCCGTCCCCGCAGGTGGGAAGGGCACACGTACTCGTGCAGCCGTCCGTGTCGTCGGTGTTGCCGTCGTCGCAGGCCTCGACCCCCTGGCGTACCACGCCATCGCCGCATACGGCAATCTTGCAAGAGTTCAAGCACGCGTCGTGGTCGTCCGAGTTGCCGTCGTCGCACTCCTCGCCCGGACCCACGTAGCCGTCACCGCAGGTGGCCGCGACACAGGTGGTCAGGCAGTCGTCGTCGTTGGAGACGTTGCCGTCGTCGCACTCCTCGCCCTCCTGTACGAACCCGTCGCCGCATACGGGGAGCTTGCAGTCGTTCGTACAGCCGTCGGTATTGTCCGTGTTGCCGTCGTCGCACTCTTCGTAGCCGGGCCGCCAGAAGCCGTCGCCACAGACGGCGAGCTTGCACGTGGTCGGACAGAGGTCGCTGTCGTCGAGGTTGCCGTCGTCGCACTCCTCGTCGCCGTTGACCTTGCCGTCGCCACAGAACTCGGGGTTGTCCTCGGCACACGATGCGGCGATTGCGCCGGCCGAGAGGGCGAGAACGAGCGTCAGGGGAGAAAGGTGTGACAACGATAGATTCTTCTTCTGCATGTTCCGGACTCCGGGGTTGGGAAAAAGTTCGGGGCTGCAGCCCTCTATCAATATGTCACCAATCAATGAGATTCGTTACAGAAAAATCTTGATATGATTTTTCTGCAAGAGGACACAATGTTCTCGCCCAATTTCTCCGAGTGCTTTTCCGGTCGTTGTGGGGGGAATCCCGGCAATTCGGCGTGACAGATACGCACCCGAAGGTCTTGTGCTGCCCGGGGCACGCGCATCGGCCGCGCGAACACGCCCCCGACCTGGGCGGCACACCATGCCGAACGACGACGTCCCGGCCTGCCCTCCGACCCGTCCCTCGTCCCCCTGCACCGGAACCGATCGTACATCGGCCCCGAACGGATCGGCGGTCCGACGCGAGAAATCCGAAGGACCGCCGGGTGGGAACGACGCCACACACTTCGCCGGCCGGTGCGGCGACACCCGCGTTGGCTGCCAAAGCGCGCGGCCACGGCGCGTAGGGCCGGGACGAGCGACGCGTGAAACGGATTTCCTGTTGGCGAGCCGACTCGATTCGGTAACGCTCGACGCAACATGGAATGCGCTGCGAGATCCTCGCTCTCCGTACTTGCCGTGCTGGCCGGTTGCCTCGCGGCCTGCCAATCCGCGTCGTCGGGCACGTCGGGCCTTTCGGCCTCCTCGAGCGCAAGTGCCGGCGCGACGGACACGTCCGAATCGTCGTCCCACGGTCCGACGACTGGTGACGCAGGAAGCGCCACCACCACCGCCACGTCGAGCACCGGGTCCGACACGACATCCGACGCTTCGGCCTCTGCGGGCGGCTCGGGCCCCAAGTTCGACGTGGGGGTACCGGTGGACGGCGGGGACGTGGCCTGCATCTCCCATACGCCGTGCGACGGTGACGGCGATCCGTGGCACGCCCTGGGGATCGGTTGTCCGGGGGAGCCGGTCTTCCAGACGAGCATCGACGCCCACCCCGACGGCATCATGGTGCTCTCCGGTTTCGGTCAGGGGGATACGTATGCACCGCGCGAGGGAAGCGAGTTCCTCCTGCTCTCCACGGGCGTCCTCCCGGACCGGATCTGGACCGAGCCCGACGGGCCGAACGACTCCCTCGGGCACTGCAACATGTGGTTCACCCCCGGGGACGGAATGGACACCACGAAGTTCCCGCCCCCGATCGTCGCAAAGGACGTCGCGGGGGACTGCCTGCAGGATCCTTCCCTCGTGGGCACGGGAGACTGCTCCAAGACGATCCAAGGCCAGTTCGAGCAGAGCGGCTTCAAGTACGACTACCAGGAGTTTCGTTTCTCGGGCGTGGTGCCCGAGGGTGTGGACACCCTTGCCTTCGACGTGGCGTACCTGACGACGGAGTGGCCCGTCTTCAGCGGACAGCCCTACAACGACATGTTCATTGCCTGGGTCGAGACGCCCACGTGGAGCGGCAACGTGTCCTTCGACGACGGCGGCCAGCCCCTGAGCCTGAACGCCGCCTTCCTCGAGTTCAAGGACGCAAACGGCGACCTGCCCCAGTTCGCGGGCACGTGCCTGCGCTGGCACGGGGGGACACGGTGGCTTTCGAGCAGCATCGCCGTGACCCCGGGCGATCCCATCGAGGTCGTCTTCGCCATCTTCGACCTCGACGACGTCAACTGGGACTCCATGGTGCTGCTCGACAACGTGCGCTGGACCTGCGACGGCGCCGACCCCGGCCCCGACACGAAGCCTGCGGGCTGACGCTGCCCGGCCGCCCGCGATCGGCCGCGACGAAGCCGCGGGCCGTCATGGCTGCACCCGCATGCCCGCGCGTGCACGCGCAGACTTCGGCGCACGTCGCCCCTCCCATGCCGCCGCCCCGGCGCGGTACCCTCGCCCCATGGCACCCGACGACGCCCGTACCCGGAACGTCGCTCCCGCCCCGCCTCGCGGGCGGCCGCCCCTCGACCTGCGCACCCCCGCCATCTTCCGTCACGAACGGCCGGCGGCCGGGCTCGAGGCGGTGATCTCGAGCCTGCGCTACGTGGCCAAGCAGACGGGGATCGTGCGCGGCCTCGAGGTCCTGCGGGACGTCAACCAGACCGACGGCTTCGACTGCCCGTCGTGCGCCTGGCCCGACCCCGAGCATCGGTCGGTCGTGGAGTTCTGCGAGAACGGAGCACGGGCCGTGGCCGACGAGGCGACGCGCCGCCGCGTGACGCCGGAGTTCTTCGCGCGCCACCCGATCTCGGATCTCCTGTCCCGGTCGGACGTTTGGCTGAACGCCCAGGGACGGATCACCCATCCCATGGTGCGCCGCGAAGGATCGGATCGGTACGAGCCGATCTCCTGGGACGAGGCCATCGACCTCGTGGCCGAGCACCTGCGCGAGCTCGACGACCCCAACCGCGCCGTCTTCTACACCTCGGGACGGACGAGCAACGAGGCCGCCTTCCTCTACCAGTTGTTCGTACGCAGCTTCGGGACCAACAACATGCCCGACTGCTCCAACATGTGCCACGAATCGAGCGGCACGGGGCTCTCCCAGGTCGTCGGCGTCGGCAAGGGCACGGTGCTGCTGTCCGACTTCGAACGGGCGGACGCCATCTTCGTCATCGGCCAGAACCCGGGCACGAACCACCCGCGCATGCTCTCCACCTTGCGGGCGGCCAAGCGGCGAGGGGCCAAGATCGTGACGATCAACCCCATTCGGGAGGCGGCCCTTCTGCGTTTTCGCCACCCCCAGCACCCCACCGAGTGGGTCGGACCGGGCACGGAGATCTCGGATCTCTACCTGCAGGTGCGGATCGGCGGGGACATCGCCCTGCTCACGGGCATCATGAAGGCGATGCTCGAGGCCGAACGCCGCGCCCCGGGCACGGTGTTCGACCACGACTTCATCCAAGCCTACACGGAGGGCTACGACGCGCTGGTCGAGCACCTCGACGCCACGCCCTGGCTGACGATCCTCGAGCACAGCGGCGTGCCCGAGGATGCGATCCGTAAGGCCGCGGCCATCGCCATCGCGTCCAAGGCCACCATCGCGTGCTGGGCCATGGGCATCACCCAGCACGAGCACGGCGTGGCCAACGTCCAGACCATCGTGGACTTCCTGCTGTTGCGCGGGATGATCGGCAAACCGGGTGCCGGGGCTTGTCCCGTCCGCGGCCACAGCAACGTCCAGGGCGACCGCACCATGGGCATCTGGGAGAAGGTGCCCGCCTGGGCGGAGCGCCTCGAGGAGCGTTTCGGCCTGTCGTTTCCGCGGGATCACGGCTACGACACGGTGGGCGCCATCCTCGCCATGGAGCGGGGGGACGTGGACGTGTTCGTGGGCCTCGGCGGCAACTTCCTGTCGGCGGCGCCGGACACCGACCGCACCGCCGCCGCGCTCGCCAACACGCGCCTTTCCGTCCAGATCTCCACCAAGCTGAACCGCTCCCACCTGGTCACGGGCCGCACCGCCCTCATCCTGCCCGTCCTCGGGCGCACCGAACGGGACGAACGTGACGGGAAGCTGCGATTCGTCACCGTGGAGAACTCCATGGGGATCGTCCACGCCTCGCGTGGCACCTTGCCCCCGGCCTCCCCTCACCTGCTGCCCGAGCCGGTGCTCGTGGCCCGGCTCGCCCGCGCCGTGCTCGGAGCGGACCATCCGGTGCCCTGGGAGACCTACGCGGAAGACTACGACGCGATCCGCGACCTCATCGAAGCCACGGTGCCCGGCTTCGACGACATGAACCGTCGGGTGCGACAGCCCGGAGGTTTCGTGCTCCCGAACGCGGCACGCGGGCGGCGCTTCGAAACCGATCGGGGCAAGGCGATCTTCACGGTGCACCCGATCCCCGAGATCCGGCTCGCCGCCGACGAGTTCCTCATGGCGACGATCCGGGCCCACGATCAGTTCAACACCACGATCTACGACGAGGACGACCGCTATCGCGGGGTCCGGGGCGGTCGCTACGTCGTCTTCGTCCCGCCCGCGGATCTGGCCCGCCTGGGCATCGAGCCCATGCAGCGCGTCCGCATCGAGAGCACCTATCGCGGCACGACCCGTGCCGTCGAGGGGTTCGTCGCGGTCCCCTACGACCTGCCGCCCCGCTGCTGCGCCACCTACTTCCCCGAGGCCAACCCCCTCGTCCCCGTCGAGCACCACGCCTGGGGCAGTCGCACGCCGGCGTCGAAGTCGATCCGCGTCCGCCTCCTCCCGATGTCGTAGCGGGCTTGGCGCAACGCGGCGCCGCCGGTCGGGACGGACCGATGCCCCCGGCCGAACGCCGATCGGGCCGTTCTGCGCCCCGGCTCGACGACGGCCGCGGGGGCCGCCGTTGCACCGACCGCGTGCGGATGGGACCGTGTATGCGATGCCTGGGTTCCGTCCAACGCTCCTCGTTGGCTCCACGTCGATGGTCGGCGTCGGCTGCGTTGCAGCCGTTTTCCTCGTCGCCGCATCGTGCACCTTCTCGTCCCCGCCGGAGGGATCCGGAGGTGCTCCGACCGACGGCACGACGGGGGGATCGGCAACCGTCGCCTCGTCGACCGACACGGACGCCGGAACGGGCATCACGTCGGCCGCGACCTCGGAGGGAAGCGTCGGCGGTTCCGGGACCGGCACGGAGACCGGTGCCGGCACGGAGAGCACCGTCGGCTCGGGCGGCACCACCGGTTCGGGCGGCACGGCCGGCACGGGTGGCACCACCGGCGGCCTGCGAGGGGGCGTACCGCTGCGGGGGGTGAACCTCGCAGGGGCCGAGTTCGCCCCCTGGGCCATCCCCGGCTTCTACGACATCGACTACACCTATCCCACGCCCGAGGAGACGACCTACTTCACCGGCAAGGGGATGAACGTCTTTCGGCTGCCCTTCCTCTGGGAGCGGTTGCAACCGTACGCGGGAGCGCCCCTCGACGCCGACGAACTTGCCCGGATCCGTACCTTCGTGGACGACGCGACCGCAAAGGGCGCCTACGTGATCCTCGACCCGCACAACTATGCCCGGTACTACAACGGCGTCATCGGGCAGGATCCACAGGTGCCGATCACGGTCTTCACCGATCTGTGGTCGAAGCTGGCGGCAGAGTTCGCCACCGAGGACCGCGTGATCTTCGGCCTGATGAACGAGCCCCATTCCATGCCGACGGAGCTATGGCGCGACGATGCCAACGCCGCCATCGCGGCGATACGGGCGGCCGGCGCCACGAACCTCGTGCTCGTGCCGGGCAACGCCTGGACCGGCGGCCACTCCTGGTACGACGATTGGTACGGCTCGCCCAACGCCGAGGTCATGGGCGGCATCGTCGATCCGGAGGACAACTTCGCCTACGAAATCCACCAATACCTCGACACCGACGCCTCCGGCACCAATTGGGCCTGCGAGAGCCCCACCATCGGCTCGATCCGTCTCGCCGCCGTGACCGATTGGATGCGCCAGCAGGGGGCGCGAGCGTTCCTCGCGGAGTTCGGGGGCAGCGACGACCCCACGTGCCTCGCCGCCCTCGACGACATCCTCTCCTTCCTCGAGGCCAACGACGACGTCTGGCTCGGCTGGACCTACTGGGCCGCCGGCCCCTGGTGGGGCGACTACATGTACAGCCTCGAACCGGAGGACGGCATGGACCGGCCCCAGATGGCCCCCCTCGAAAAGCACCTACCCGCCCCCTGACCGAAGGCGCGGTTCGCATCGCTCCGGGTGGCCCCATAGGCACGGAACCCGGGCCCGCGGCGCACACGACCTTCGGGCATGCGAAGGGCTCGGACGAGCGGCCGGCCTGCGCGGGCGGCCGGGGCTGCAACGACTTCGAATCCACGGCATGCACGCCCTTCGGGCGGGCGCTCTCTCGGGCGGGCGCTCTTTCGGGCGGGCGCAGGCCGCGGGGGCGGCCGTCGTGCGGGTACCCGCTCCGGCTGCGCTGGCCTGCTAGGCTCGTCGCGTCCGCGCAACGAAAGGCCAGCCATGATTCGACACAGCCACGTCCGTTCCCGGCTCGCCGCCATCGTCCTCGCGGGGGGAAGATCGAAGCGCTTCGGGCGGGACAAGGCGACCCTCGAGGTGGGCGGCCGGCCGGTGCTCGACCGCCTGGTGCAAGCGCTGTCCCCCACGTGCGACCCCATCGTGATCGTCCGCCGACACGAGCAGCGTCTGCGCGGACTGTCGATGCCCGTCGTCGAACTCGAAGATCCCGCGCCCGTCGCCGGCGAGGGCCCCCTCGCGGGGCTCCTCGCCGCCCTCGGATACCTCGAGCGCACCGGTGTGGAGGCGGCCTTCGTAACCGGTTGCGACATGCCGCGGGTCGACGCCGAGTTGGCGAGGACCCTGGCCACCCATCTCGGGCGCCACGGCACGATGGTGCTCTTCACCGACGAGGCCGGGCGCGACCAACCCCTGGCCTCGGTGGTCCGGGTGTCGGTCGCGGCGACCTCCGCACGCCGCCTCGTCGCCTCGGGAGAGCGCTCCTTGACGGCCCTGGTCGCCGCGCTGGGGGGACACCGGTTGCCCGCATCGATCCTCGGCGATCCAGGTCGGCTCGCGGCGTTCAACACCCCCGAGGAGTTCGCCAGGATCTTCGGCACCACGCCTCCCTGATCGCCCGCATTGACCGCCCTTTCGACAACCCGCCTGCCGCAACCCGAAGACCTGCGCGGCGACCTCGTGGCCTCCCTCGTCGTGGCCGCCATGTTCGTGCCGCAGGCGATGGCCTACGGGTTGCTTGCCGGCCTGTCCCCCGTCCACGGCCTGTACACCGCCGTGGTCCCGGTGCTCGTCTACGCCGTGTTCGGACGCAGCCGCTTCATGGCGGTGGGCCCCGTGGCGATCACGGCGCTGTTGGTGGCGACGGGGCTCGAACGCCTTGGCCCGCTCGATCCCGCCACCTACGAACGCTACGCCCGCACGCTCGCCCTGCTGGTGGGCCTCGCCTGGGTGATCCTTGCGGTCCTGCGCGCCGGTTTCCTCGTCAACTTCATCGGAACACCGGTCATCGTCGGATTCAACGCGGCGGCGGCCCTCGTGACGGCGGGCAGCCAGTTGCGGCCGCTGCTCGGCATCGATCCCGCAGTCGCGCCCGGCGCCTCCAGCAGCAACCCCTGGCCCTACCTGCTCCATCTCGATGCCGCTCATCCCGTCACCGCCATCGTGGGGGTTGCGGCCGCCGCTTTCCTCGTCGTCGCCGGCCGCCTGCGTCCGACGTGGCCCGGTCCCCTCGTCGTGTGCGTTGCCGGAGGCCTCGTCGCCTGGGCCCTCGATCTCGCGAGTACGGGTCTTGCGGTGGTCGGCGTCGTCCCCAAGGGGCTGCCGCCCGTCGGCGCCCCGAGCTTCGATCTCGACGTCTGGCGTGCGCTGGCGCCGACGGCCGCCTCCATCGCGGTGGTGGGCTACGCCTCGTCGATCACCGTCGTCAAGGCCCTGGCCGCCAAGGAGCGGGAGTCGGTCCAACCGAACGCCGAGTTGGCCGCGCTGGGGCTCGCCAACGTGGGCGGCAGCTTCTTCGGCGCCTTCCCGGCCTCCGCCGGCCTCTCCCGGTCGGCCGTGGTGGCCCGGGCAGGTGCGAGGACCAAGGCCACCATGTTCCTCGCCGGGCTTTGGGTCCTCGCGAGCCTCCTGTGGCTCGCCCCCATCTTCCACCACCTGCCCACGGCCGTCCTCGCGGCGATCATCGCCGTCTCGGTCGCGCGCCTTTTCGACGTGCGCAAGGCCATCACGATCACGCGCACGAAGGCCACGGACGGTCTGACGGTCGCCGCCACCTTCGCCGCCACCCTCGGCCTCGGCCTCGTGGAAGGGCTCGCGGTGGGGATCGTGCTCGCCCTGCTCGTCTTCGTCGGGCGCAGCGCCATGCCACATTCCGCCGAACTCGGCCGGATCCCCGGCACCGAGGTCTACCGCAACGTCCTGCGCTACGACGTCGAGACCTGCCCGCAGGTCGCCATCCTGCGCGTGGACGCGCCGCTCTACTTCGCCAACGCCCGTTTCCTCGAGGACCGGATCGACCGGCTCGTGGCCACCCGGCCCGACGTGCGGATCGTCGCGCTCGAGTGCAGCAGCGTCGGTGACATGGACGCCACCGCCGTCGAGGCCCTCGAACGCCTGGTCGTGGAGCTGCGCGAGCGCGGCGTCGACCTCGACCTGGTCGGCCCCATCGGACCGGTGCGCGACATCCTGCAGCGTTCGGGGCTTTGGGACGTCATCGGCCCCGCAAAGATCCACCGCACGATCCTCGAGGCCGCGCCCTTGTGGATGCGGCGGATCGACCGCCGCTACTGCACCGAACGATGCACGCGCCGCGCCTTTCCCGACTGCGACGAGATCCCCCGACGCACGGCCGACGCCCCGCCGCCGAAGGCACGGTACATGCCGGAGATCTGACGTCCGAGACGCGGATCGTGTACGTTGCCTGCGTGCGGATCCAAGGACTCGCCCACGGTTTCGTCTCGGCCGGCGACGTGCGCCTGCACTACGTGACCGCGGGCGAAGGTCCCCTCGTCGTGCTGCTCCACGGCTTTCCCGAGTTCTGGTACGCGTGGCGCCACCAGATCGGACCGCTGGCCGACGCGGGCTACAAGGTGGTCGTCCCCGACCTGCGTGGCTACGGGAGTTCCGACAAGCCCACGTCCGTGGACGCCTACGCCCCCGACCGACTCGTCGCGGACGTGCGCGCCCTCGTGGATGCCTTCGGGGGCCGTGCGGCCGCCGTGGTGGGTCACGACTGGGGCGGCGTCGTGGCCTACCTCTTCGCCCACGCCCATCCCGAACGACTCGATCGCGTGGTGGTGGCCAACGCCCCCCATCCAGCCCACTTCTTCGCCGGTCTTACGGACCCTGCCCAGCTACGCCGCAGTTGGTACGTCTTCTTCTTCCAATTGCCCAAGGTGCCGGAGTGGTACTCGGGGGCCTTCGATCATGCCCGCCTGCGCCGGATCCTGCGGACGGACCCGGTTCGCCGGGAGGCGTTCACCGAG